>DAINRK010000317.1:0-5752 GCA_036741855.1 Anaerolineales bacterium | reverse complement strand
ATTTTAACCCTTGACATAATCATAATTTATGACTATTATTAAATTGATAATAGTCATAAACTCTATCTACCGAAAGGACGCATAGTGGTCGATTCATCCACCCTCAATAAGAAATTTCAAAAAGAGCTGAATGCTGGAATCGCATCTCTGGTATTGCTTAGTGTATTGAACAAAAGCAAGAGACCCATGTATGGTTATCAAATTGCCAAATTGCTTGATGATTACAGCGGCGAGTCTTCTTTCATGAAACAAGGCGCGTTATACCCTGTGCTTCATTCCCTGGAGGGCAGCGGATTATTGGAAAGCAAAGTTGAACCCTCAGTATCAGGCCCACCGCGCCGCTATTATGAAATCACATCAGAAGGCCGTGAAACCCTGGGAGAATGGCAGAGTGTGTGGAAACAAATGAAATCGTTCGTGGATCGCGCAATCAAAGGAGCGTAAAGATGATCAAGTCTGTGGAAGAATATCTGGATTTATTGAAAGCCGAACTTCACGGGAGCGACGCCGCGACAATTCAAGACGCGCTTGCAGATGCGGAGGAACATCTCAGAGCCGCGCTCGCCAATATACGCGAGGCACAACCTGATATTCCTGAAGAAGAAGCATTGAATCAGGTCATTGAACAATACGGCTCACCATCAGAGACTGCATCGGCATATATGGAAGTGGAGCGGCGTACAGTGCCGCAACTCACGCGCGAAACACCAAAGAACACTTCGACGCTCGGAAGTTTCTTCGGCGTATATACAGATGCACGCGCCTGGGGTTCACTGCTCTATATGCTGATTGCGTTTGTGACAGGAGTTTTTTACTTCACCTGGGCAATCACAGGTCTGTCGCTTTCCGTTTCACTTTCCATCTTTATCTTTGGTCTGCCTTTTGCATTGCTTTTCCTGCTTTCAGTACAAGGGCTGGCATTACTTGAAGGTCGCATCGTGGAGGCATTGCTAGGAGTACGCATGCCACGACGGCCACTTTTTACAGCCAAAGGATTGAAATGGCTTGAGCGTCTCAAATTGTTGGTGCTCGACAAGCATACATGGTTATCCATTCTCTACATGATCATCCAATTTGTATTTGGCACTGTTTATTTCGTCGTATTCGTGACCATATTAAGTTTCTCCATTTCCTTCATTGCCATCCCCTTCGTTCAGGAGATTTGGAGAGAAGGCGTGATTATGAACAACGATATACGCTATTACATGCCAACATGGTCATATCCACTGTTGATCCTTGGTGGCGTTTTATTATGGACCGCTTTCATGAACATTGCTCGTGGGTTAGGGCAATTACATGGACGGTTCGCAAAATCAATGCTTGTTACGGATTAAGAATAAAGTCCCGCATCACGCGGGACTTTTCTATGCATTCGTTATATCAACTTTTATCTTATTCGAACTTAAACCGCCAAACACCCACACTGAAAAATATCACAGCAAACCCAAGTAGGACCGCTGCTTCAGGTACTACGTCTGAAAATCCGCCACCTCGCAAGACTAGATCCAACATACCTTGCATTGCCCATGTGGTCGGTAATACTTTCACTGCAGTTTGTATCCCGGGTGGGAACAACTCAAGCGGATACCAGCATCCACCCATGAGCGCGAAGACCATGCCAAACATGATACTCAACCCGCTCGCCTGCCCTTCGCTCTTGATAAACGTGCCCATTGTTGTCCCAAACGCAGCTGCAGCGAGAGCAGAGCTAAATAGAATAATGAACAAGGCCAAAGGCTCGCGTCCCCAATTCAACTGCATCGCAAATATTCCAAATCCCACTAGTAATAACATTTGCACAAGGGCCATCGCCACCTGACCTGAGATCGTACCAAGCAAAAATGTGGCTTTGTGGGAAGGGGTTGTCAGTAAACGACGTAACGTTCCCTGTCGGCGTTCATATGCAAATAAAGCAGAAATCCCAAACAGTGGAATAAATACCCAGGTGATCAACTGTCCAGCCGATGTATTTGCGCGCGGGTCGTATTCGATGCGATCTTCCGTTGTGCCCAGCACGACTGTCACACGTTCAGGTGCGCCCTGCTGAATCGATTGTGCCAGTTCAAGTGAACTTTCGAAGTAAGCTTGCTTCTCCGTATCTGACGCGAAAGGCTGCTTTGTCTCCCGCTGTTTGACGGCCGTTTGTGCTGCAGAGATTGCACTGCTGACTCGGCGAATTGCAGTCAACACAGCACGTTGGGCGATTGTTGCATCGATATTGTTTGGCTGTTGCAGCAGTTCCACTTCAGCAGAACCATTTTGCAGCGAATGATTATCCATCCCTGTTGGAATAATAAATACAGCCGAGGCTCGTCTTTCATCGAATTGACTCTGTGCTTCGTCGCGTGTCACCATTTCTGGGCGAACGGCTGTTGAACTCTCAAGTTCACGGACCATCTGCTCTGAGATCGTAGTTTTTGCTTCATCCACAACCAGCAACCCAATACGTGGGTCTTCATCTCCCGATGGTGTCCCACCTGCCAGCAAAAAGGTAAATACGATAGGCAGAATGATAAAGAACAGCAGCTCCGACGCGCTTGCAAATCGGATGATGGCGTCCTTCCATGCGATGGCAAAGATTTTTTTCATTTCTGAACCATCCCCTGGCGGCTAAACAATACAACTGAGATCGCAAATAATAATGCGCCCATAATAAGAAGTGCGGTAATGGGCCCTGTTAGATTTCTCAATGTGCCTCCGAGCGCGAGGGTTGTAAACCCATCCAACCCCCAAGCATTCGGCGTGATCTTGCTGATAGTTCTGAGGAAGGCTGGCATTTGTTCAAGCTCGATAAAGCTGCCACCCAAGATTCCAAATATTAACATCAATGCTGAGCCAACACTGCTTACCTGAGCGGGGGTGCGAGCCAGCGCAGTGATCAACATTCCCCAGCCTGTCGCGCCAAAGGCCGTTGCAAGGATCAAGGCCACAATGCCTGCTGCGTCGCCCCAATTCACGCGGAAGAAAATCGTGCTTGCCAAAATTAATATTCCTACTTGCGCCACGCCTGTGAAAAAGATTCCCAATACTTTGCCGCCAAGGACCTGCGCACTGGAGGTCGGTGATATAAGCAGACGTGGCAATGTGCCTTGCGTGCGTTCCTCAAGAATTGAACGTCCTCCTGCGGAAACGGTATACATCAGGAACAATAATGCCATGCCAGGTGCCATATATGCGAGGATGTCAAACTCTACTGCCTCTGCGCCTTGTATATTCGTTTTGAGCATAATCGCTGTGTTTTCAGTCGTATCTACATTTTGAAAGAGATTACGCGCCTCAGTCTGTGCATTTTCACTTGTAATAAACCCACTTGCTGCCAATTGCAAAATCGAAGTCATATCGCTTGTTCGTCCTTCTTCCACTCGTGAAACAAATTCATCGACAATGGCTTTGACCACACCTGAACTCGTTGGGCGAGATGGATTCGTATACACTTCGATTTTTACAGGCTCGGGCTGTACATAATTTTGATCAAAGCTCGAGCCTTCAGTTGGGATGATGCTCTGTGTGAATCCTTCGGGGATGATGATCGCGGCTGAAGCTTGATCATCGTCAATTAAACGGCGAGCCGCCTCGGGGTCGGACGAAGCCGTAGGTTCCATTAAATCTGCCAATTCCTCCGAAGAGAAGACCTCTGCTAAGGCGTCACCCAATTGTTCATGATCCAAATTGACAATGATCACTGGAATATCCGAAAGTCCGCTTGAACCACCGCTGAAACGACCTGTTACAAATCCCATGCCTATGGTCAGCAGGAACGGCGCGAGCAGCATGAACGTGAGCGCAGCGCGATCGCGGAAGACAAGTTTGAGGTCTTTAATGCCAATGAGGAAAAGTTTTTTCATAGTGGTATTCGTTCTTCGATAATTCGATATTCGTTGGATTTCCAAATATCAAGTATCGAATATCGTTAATCTCTCAAGGCTCTTCCCGTCAAATGCAAAAATACGGCTTCGAGGTTTGGCTCGCGGATTTCCATGGAGCGGATCTTGATGCCGCGCTCGTTGGCTTTGGTGACAACTGATGCGAGAATTTCCTCCGCCGATGGCGTGACAAGCGCTACGCTATTCCCTGTCACTTCGGCGTGTTGGACGCCTTCCAATTCCTTGAGGGATTCCACAAGTGTTTTAGGGTCATCGTTCTCGCCGACATGCAGAATCAACGTATCGGTTTCACCTACTTGTTTTGTGAGCTCATCCTGTGTACCAAGCGCAATGAGTTCACCATGATCGATAATGCCCACGCGATCTGAAAGTTCCTCGGCCTCTTCCATATAATGTGTAGTGTAAAGAACAGTCATCCCCTGTTTGTTGAGATCTTTGACGGTATCAAGAATGGCACGACGCGATTGTGGGTCGATGCCAACGGTAGGTTCATCCATAAAGAGCAGGCGCGGCTTGTGAAGTAAACCCACGCCGATATTCACACGTCGCTTCATGCCACCCGAATAGGTCTTGACTCGATTCTTCGCCTTGTCCGTCAAACCAATTTGCTCCAATACTTCATCCATGCGACTGTTGAGTGCACTTCCACCGAGTCCATACATCTGCCCCCAAAAGAGAAGATTTTCGCGGGCCGTCAAATCCTCGTAGAGCGCAAGGTCCTGCGGTACGACACCGATCACTTGTTTTACTGCCATCGGGTCTTTAGTGATGGAATGACCGCCAATCGTCGCGTCGCCTGAAGTGGGGGTATATAAAGTTGATAGCATTGAAATGGTTGTGGTCTTGCCCGCGCCGTTTGGACCAAGCAAGCTGAAGATTTCTCCTTCTTTGATGTCGAAGGATATTCTATTGACAGCGGTAAAATCGCCGTACTTTTTTACCAAATCTTGAACTTCGAGAATTGGTGGCATCTTATCTCCTAAATCGAAAAAGTATGAATGCCTGTAATAATAACGATTCGCAAGTTCCAGATAAATCATCTGGTTCAGGAATTGTTTTCAAGCGTATCAGAGTGCAGGTAGGGCAGGCTTGAGTACCATCAATACAACAGCAGCGACGATGGCTCTCACACCAGGAATCGTAAACCAGCGGCCAGCCCGGATAATTCCTTCGAATGCGTGAGCAATGACTTTCGGGTCGCGTGTTCCGTCTGCATGAAACTTCCAGAACAACCCTGTGATAATGTTCCCTAAAAATAGGATGGCAGCAATTATATGAATCAGCTTAAGCAAAAGATATGTCACTTTGACTCCTTCCATCAATTGCAACATGAAAATATTGACTATATGGTCCCTGCCAATGAATTAATCGTCTCGTCCAACCATTTCACATACGTTTCTTCGTATAGTTCTCCAAACCGTCGGGAGGCTTCCCAGAATATCCCATCCTTTTCAAGGGTTGGGTTCCGTCGCAGGATGCCTTGAATCAGGTCACGCGTTTCTGTACGGTAAAAATCTGCCTGGCGCTGGTGGAGGTTTTTTTGCAAATGTAACAGCGCGAGGACTGTTTCCTTGTCTGTTTGCGCGGCGAAAAAGAGTTTGAGCAGAAGTGCATTTTTGTGGGGGGCCAATTCGGTCAAGGGTTCAGCCAGCCAATCCTTCAAATTGCCTCTGCCTTCGGCTGTGATTGTGTAAACCCGTTTGTCGGGGCGATCCTCCTGCGTCTGGATAGTAGATTGAATCCAGCCTTTCTTTTCGAGGGCCTTCAATGTGGCATAGATTTGACTGAGTTTTGCGTTCCAGAAGTGGGAGGTCGAACCATCCATGTTCTGTTTGAGTTCATAGCCAGTCATGGGGGTGTAATTGAGG
>DAINRK010000316.1:0-5756 GCA_036741855.1 Anaerolineales bacterium | reverse complement strand
ATTGCAATCGGTGACCATCTATATCTGGTAATTGGCATCCTGAGCAATGTTGCTCGCCAGCCTGAATTGCTGGGCGCTGTGATTATTCCAGAAGGAACTGCGCGACGTGATTTCGGTTTGGCCGGTCCGAACCAGGTGATTGTTGAAACTCGCATCGGCGCGACCTATCTTATTGCCCAACAGTCACCTTATGCAATTCGACCAGATGATCCTTCCGCGCTAAAAATCGAATTTCTCCCGGAGCCACAGCGTGTCCGCGATGCAGTACAAAGTGACCTGAATGTGTTGTTCTTACTGCTGGGTGGCTTATCACTGGTGGTGGGAGCAATTGGCATCGGAAACATCACGCTTGTATCGGTGATAGAACGCACTGGTGAAATTGGGCTTCGACGTGCCATAGGAGCAAATCGCAGGCATATCGCTGTGCAATTCCTGCTCGAAAGCACCGCGCTAGGTGTGATTGGGGGAATCATTGGCGCCAGCCTCGCAGTATTGATTGTAGTAGCAGTCTCTGCATATCAGGTTTGGACTCCCGTCCTGGATCCATTGGCCCCATTCCTTGCGCCAGTAGTTGGTGGGTTGATCGGGCTTGTATCGGGGACGTATCCGGCTATGCGTGCAGCTCAATTGGAACCGGTGGAAGCCTTTCGTTTTGGAACGTGATATGAACGGAAGAGAATGAAGCTCTAATTTCTCCGACCGAAACATACAAAGTTATCTAATCTCTTCCCAATATTATCTTGACACATAAAATCTCCTGATGTAAACTCGCCATGCAAGAAAATCCTGAAGAAAGGAGCGCATTCCATGGTTCGATTGATCGTAGCACGCCGCAAACCCCACAATTTACCTTCTCGGAGTGCGCCTGTTGATCGTTAGAGTACGGTCACATTTCTGTGTCTTAATGCCACGGTGCACTTCTGCACCGTGGTTTTTTGTTAAGCTTACCTTCGCGCTGAGCGGAGGGCGACAATGTACTTGAGTCGTACCTAGACGAAGCGTAGTCTATGTGAACCAAATAAGCTCGTTACGTTTCATCTACACTCCTTGAAACCCATTCGTCGTGCCGATTAACGCGATATAGGATTATTTTATGAAACTACCATTCAAAGCATACTGGGATCTTCTTTCTCAACACATCCGCCCGCAAAAGGGACGTTTTATATTGTTGAGCATGTTACTGCTTGGCAGTATTGGCTTGCGCATCTATGCTCCGCAGATCATGCGGACATTCATCGATTCTGCTTTGGCGGGTGAAGCGCTGCAGACGCTTACCTTCACCGCGCTGGCGTTCATTGGCATTGCGCTTGCACAGCAGATCGTTGCAGTAAGCGTGACGTATCTGGGTGAAAACGTCGCGTGGACCGCGACTAACGCCTTGCGGGCGGAACTAGCATGGCATGCCCTCAATCTCGATATGCGCTTCCACAACGATCATACGCCGGGCGAACTGATCGAACGCATCGACGGTGATGTGACCGAGCTGGCAACCTTCTTCTCGCAATTTGCACTAAACCTCGTGAGCAACGGTCTTTTGCTGATCGGAGTATTGGCCGCGCTCTTTATCGAGGATTGGCGAGCAGGTTTAGCATTCACGATTTTCTCGTTTGCCACGATCCTGATTTTAGGAAAGCTCAAAGACATTGCGGTGCCGCACCAAAAGGCCCGTAGGGAGGCAGAAGCGCAATTGTATGGTTTTATCGAAGAGCAACTGGCTGGAACGGAAGACATCCGCTCCAGCGGCGCGGTGGATTATTCGATCCGTGAATTGTTCCGCCATCAAACCGAGATTTTCACGCATAACCGTAAAGCGCACTTCAAGCGCTGGATTATCGAAAATGCGATGGGGTTCGCTCTAACGATCGGTTCACTGCTCGCGATCACCAGCGGATATTGGTTATTCTCTGCCGGACTGGTCACTATTGGTACTGTTTATCTGTTTGTACACTATATCAATCTGTTGGAAGAGCCGTTTTGGGCGATGACCCACGAAATCGAAAGCTTCCAGACGATCGGTGCCTGCGTGGAACGATTGACAGAGTTCCGCAATTTCAAAGCTGAAGTAATAGATGGAACGGAAGTTGGTATTTCGGCCCGTTCACTTGCCATTACGTTCGACGATGTCACTTTTTCATACAACGGAAACGACTCGGTGTTGAGCGCTCTCTCTTTTGATCTGAAACCCGGATCCGTTTTGGGACTGCTCGGACGCACTGGCAGCGGCAAGACAACGCTCGCGCGTTTGATCTTCCGACTATATGATCCGAACACCGGGCGTATCACAATCAACGATACCGATCTGCGCCAGTTGAAACTTGAGACCCTGCGACGTAATGTTGCCATCGTCACACAGGATGTTCAGTTGTTCCGCGCCAGTATCCGCGATAACCTGACGTTCTTCGACCGCTCGATTGAAGATCAACAAATCCTGGAAACTCTTGAAGAATTGGAATTGGGAGACTGGTATCGGTCTCTGGCCAACGGCCTGGATACTGAACTTGATATGGGGGCCCGGTCGCTCTCGGCTGGTGAAGCGCAATTGCTGGCGTTCACGCGCGTCTTCCTCCGAAATCCTGGCCTGATCATATTGGATGAAGCCTCATCACGTCTCGATCCTGCGACTGAACAGCGCCTCGAACGCGCGATTGATAAGTTACTTCAAAACCGCACGGCGATCATCATCGCCCACCGTCTTGGAACCGTGCATCGCGCAGATGAGATCATGATCCTGGAGAGCGGAGAGGTCAGTGAATATGGCAACCGCAAGCAATTGGCTGCAGACCCCGGCTCACGACTTTATCAACTGTTACAAACCGGATTGGAAGAGGTATTGGTGTAATTATGTACTGCCGGTGGTTGAGTAGCTCTGAGTGTTTTTCGAAGAGCGTATCGAAACCACCGGTTGCCGAAGTATATATCTAATCTGGTGGTCTCGATATGCCCCGACATTCACGGGGCTACTCGACCACCGATGCTTAAATGGAATTTAGGAATTTATTATGACCGAATCTACCATCAACCTCAAAGTTCCAGCACTACCTGCCTGGCGCGTCATCTGGGAGATGCTGCGGTTCAGACCCTGGCTGTGGTTTATTGATCTGCTCTCCGTGACGTTGATCCGCTTTTGCTGGCAGATTGCACCAGCGCTCATTATCAAAGCCTTCTTTGACATGGTGACTGGTGCCGCGCAGTTGACCTTTGGCATTTGGGCTATAGTTGCTTTTGCTCTTGCAGGCTGGCTGGGAAGGGTGATCGCCAGCTATGGTTTTTATTACGCAGACGTACCCATCTTTGCAGATATGCCTACATTGTTACGCAAGAATCTGCTGCGGCACATCCTGCGAAGGCCTGGTGCATCTACATTGCCTGATTCCCCGGGTGAGGCTGTCAGCCGATTCAAAAAGGATGTAGAGGAAATCCCTCTCTTCGTCATTCTCATCAATGACATCATGGTGGGTATTGGCATCATTGCCGTTTCCATCTATCTGATGGCAAAGATCAGCCCATCCGTGACTGTCTTGGCCCTGGTGCCTTTGCTGGTCGTTGGAATCGTCGCGAATCTCGCGACGAGCCGCATCGAACACTACCGAACTGCCTCGCGCCAATCTGCAGGTAGGGTCACTGGCTTCATCGGTGAATTTTTTGGCGCGGTGCAGGCTGTCAAAGTTGCGACTGCGGAAAAGAACGTGATCAATTATTTTCATGGTCTCAACGATGAGCGCCGCAAGCTGACCGTGCGCGAGAAATTATTTGATGATGTGCTGGGGTCCATTTATCGCAACACATCCACGATTGGCACGGGCATCATCCTGGTACTTGTGGGTCAGTCTATGCGCTCCGGCAGTTTTACGCTCGGCGATTTTTCATTGTTCGTGTATCTCCTCCAAAGTATGAGTGACCTCACCACCTTTGCTGGGATGCTTGCCGCACGGTACAAGCAGTTGGCTGTATCTGTTCAGCGGATGTATCGCCTGATGGAAAACGCGCCACTCAACGCCCTGGTCGACCATAGCAAAGTGGATTTGGGAGGTGCGCTACCGGAGGTGATATACCCGACAAAGAAGGCTTCTGACCGACTGGAGGAGCTGGTCACCGACAAATTGACATTTCACTATCCGGATTCGACGAACGGCATCGAAGGAATTAACTTGACTCTCAAGCGCGGCACTGTGACTGTTATCACCGGAAGGATCGGTTCAGGCAAAACGACTCTCTTGCGCGCCTTATTAGGTTTGCTTCCAATTGAATCTGGTGAAATTCGCTGGAATGGAAATCTTATTTCATCCCCCGGTGACTACCTTGTGCCGCCGCGTTGTTCTTATACGGCACAAGTACCGCGTCTTTTTAGTAATACGTTGCGAAACAACATCTTGCTTGGATTGAATCGTACCGACGATGAAGTATATGCGGCAATGAAACTCGCCGTGATGGATCGTGACCTCGAAGAACTCGACGATGACCTTGAGACAATGGTCGGCGCGCGTGGAGTCAAGCTTTCAGGAGGGCAGGCACAGCGGACAGCGGCTGCACGTATGTTCATCCGGGAACCCGAGCTACTTGTGTTTGATGATCTTTCCAGCGCTCTGGACGTGGAAACAGAACGTCAACTGTGGGAGCGTATCTTCACGCGTGAGGATATGACTTGCCTTGTTGTTTCACACCGTCGCCCTCTCCTGCGTCGTGCGGACCATATCATCGTGCTCAAAGATGGACACATTGAATCAGAGGGCACTCTGAATAAGTTGCTTGGGTCAAGCATGGAAATGCAAGAACTCTGGAAGCAGGAAAAGAACGGGCCGTGAATTGATTGGTTGAAGCGCGAATGACGAATGCCATTGCTTCGTTGTAGGACAAGCGCCAGGCAGTTCAGCTCAGCAGGTTCCAGGTATACAAGACACCCAGACCATCTCAATCGGACACAAGTGCCGACGTACAATAAAATTCGATCCGCGACCTTGCGAAAGATTTGGCAGAAGAGGGACAGGACTTGCGTTGACGAGGGTTTTATTGTATGCTTATTTCGTGCAATTGCAGTTTGAATCACCTGTCCTGCACCGGCTATGGGATGAGAACCAGAGTGAGGAAATATGCAATGAATATTTCGCGGAGCTTCGCTTTTCTTTTTGGGTTGAGTGTGATTGCGCTCATCACATCTGCACCCCGGCCCTTAGATCTACTTCCGCTTGCTGTTGGCAGTGTGATTTTTGCCATTGTGATAGTCCTGGGCCTACGTGCGGCCGCTCCATTCCGTCGAGCGACTCCGATCCTGGAGAGCTTGGGGCGGAGAGAGAAACTATTACCTGCCTACTGGGTCAATCTGGGGTTGGCTATTCTCGTGGGGATTCTAATGGGTGCCGTTCTTCTGACCCTTCTTTTCAGTTTGATCTCTGTCGAACCTCGATTGAGCGCTCGCCTGGCCGGACGCGCAGACCAGCCAGCGTGGATGCCCTGGGTTCTGGCGTTCGAAGCTTCGATACTTGAAGAGGTGCTCTTTCGCCTCTTCCTGATGAGTGGAATCGTTTGGTTATTGACCCGGTTAAAGCGGACGGATAAAGATAAGCCTTCTAGTGCCATCGTCTGGATCGCGCTCAGCGTATCCGCCCTCGGATTTGGACTCGTCCATCTGCCATCCTGGTTCTTGGTCGTAAATCCAACCCCGTTCCTAATTACGGGAGTGCTGCTCTTGAACGGGGTTGGCGGTCTCGTTCTTGGTCAGGTGTATTGGCGCTGGGGAATCGAGGCGGCAATGCTATGTC
>DAINRK010000315.1:0-5758 GCA_036741855.1 Anaerolineales bacterium | reverse complement strand
CAGTAATATATAGAATTTGTCTTGGTACACGGCTGAGCAGAACAGTCACACCGAACGACATGATCATGGATGTGATGCCCAGCCCTACGAACATATATGGAAGATATTCCACGCCAAACCGCGCAAAGAAGAGAGCTTCGATGCCTGTCCCACCCAACGCTGCGCCCATGGACGTGAAGAGCATCACTCCGATTGTGAGGGAGGCGATGCGGCCTTCGCCTGGTTTGATGGAAAGGATCTGTGCAAGACGATTCATTGATTTACATCCGCCGCCATCAAATCATTGATCGAATCAAGCTTCCAAAATTTCATCACCTGTGTTTTCAGGATGAATTTACAAAACCTTTTCTTAAACCACTCAGGCATATGAGGTACCTCTGCCCTAAACGTCAGAAAGAGATGGGTCTTATCTGACTCAGTTTGCGTGAAATGAAAAGTCATTAATAACTTCGTACTCGTGGTCGAAAGAATGAAATAATCGCCATGATGGGAAATAAATTTCAAATCAAGACTGGGAATATTGCGACAGGCATTGCAGGTGCAGGTGGTGCGACGGTGAGCAGCCTCACGGCGTGAACGAAATGCTACATATGTTGATTCGACCAATTCGAGAATGGCTTCACCGCGTGCGATTTTCGTCTCGGGAGCATAAGCGAAAACAGCATCCCCTTCGATCTTGGCAATGGTCAGCAGAGGTTTGAAACGTTCGATAATGAGTTCGAGCAATTCACTCAGAATATCCTGTGAATGAGTCAGCTCGGTGGAGGCAACGTAGGATGTATAGCCAGAAATATCAGCAAGCAACAAATACCCATGCTGGGTTTCGTTCACAGTCAGTCACTCATCGCTTTTGAGAATTCTTCACCCGCGAGTTGTGCAGCTTTGCGAATCCCTTCATCGTAATGATGTTGACCCAGGATTACCATTTTTGCGAGGACACGTCGGATAAAACGCGGCACAGGCATGTGCAATTGCATTACATCAATGACACGCGTCCCACCGTCGGGCAACGGCTCAAAGCGAAAGGTTTCCGAAAAAGTCCTTTTACCATTCTCAAATGAATCCGTCGTTGAATAATCGAACGGGCGCCAATCCAGCGTCACTTCGGTACTCAATGTTTTTCCGTGGGCGCAATGATTACTCGCACCTTTCCCGGCGCGTCCCTTGGGTCTCTCACCCAGCGACCATCGGATGTGTCCGTTTGCCCACATATTGCGCTTGGTCGGGTCCTGGAGCCACTCCCAGGTCACGGCAGGAGGTGTTGGAAAATCGACGCTCACAACCAGATCCGCATCCTTCTCAGCGATCATGATACGGCGCGAGTCGGTAATTTCCTTGTAGCGTTTGTGCAGGTCAAGGTTATATGTCTTGATCTCCCCTAAATGCTCATACTCTTCCACTTGAACATGGGTATCATCGAGGTTCAATTTGAGATGGTCAAGGCATTTTTCAGTAAGCAGCATATATGCCCTCCAACCCGTTGACTCAGCAATGTGATTCTTCGTAAGTCGATGTACGAGATTCACATCCGAACCCACCAGTTCACGGATGTTCGCTACATTTTGAACGATAAAGTCGCCATGATGGGCAAAGAATTTCAAGTCAAGGGTTGGGATATTACGACAGGCATTGCATGTACAGGTCGTTGCCCGTTTCATTGAGACCTGCTTGTCACGAAACGCTACATACGTAGATTCGATAAACTCAATCAACGTCTCGCCGCGTGAAAATACGCCTTCGCCTGCGTACGCAAAGACCGCGTCCCCTTCGAGTTTTGAAATGGTCATCAGTGGCTTGAACTTATTCACCAACAATTCAAGCAGGTCCGAGAGAATCTCGTTCGAGTGCTCGAGTTCTGTTTTTGCGACAAAAGACGTATATCCGGAAATGTCGGCGATGACCAAATAGCCGTGCTGGGTGGTTGTAGCCATAACTTTTCGTGATTATACCCTCACCATTTCATCGAAGTTATCATTCATTATGAAAGTATAATCTTGCGACATGTCTACTTCCAGCGCCAATCGCCAGATCGCGCGCGCCGCCGGCACAGTAATGTTCGCGATTCTTTTTGGCCAGCTTGCAGGTCTCGTGCGCGGCATTCTGGTAGCCCGCGCCTTTGGCGCCTCCCCACAACTCGACGCGTTCTTTGCTGCCAACCGCGTCAGCGAAACTTTATTCCTGCTTGTAGCAGGCGGCGCCCTGGGCTCTGCTTTTATCCCAACATTCACCGGGCTTCTTGCAAAGGAAGAAAAAGACTCTGCCTGGAGACTCGCATCCGCGCTTGCGATTGCAGTCACACTGACACTCAGCCTGTTGGCCTTTATCTTAGCCATCTTTGCTCCACAAGTTGTCCGTTACGCTCTTGCCCCAGGTCTATCGGCAAATCCCACACTTTTTTCCCTTACAATTAATTTGCTTCGTATTCAATTGATTTCAGCAGTTCTGTTCGGTTTGGGTGGACTCATCGTTGGAATCCTCAACGCGCATCAGATATTTCTTATCCCTGCACTCACGCCTGCAATGTATCAACTTGGAATCATCTTCGGCGCGGTCGTGTTGGCGCCTTCTATTGGAATTTATGGGCTGGCCTGGGGAGCTGTAATTGGTGCCGTTTTATATCTACTTATCCAGCTTCCTTCTCTCATAAAACTAATGGGGCAGCAATTACTGGTTACTGATAACTGGTCACTTGGATTACACGACTCAAACGTTCGCCAGGTTCTCCTCCTTATGGTCCCCCGCTTACTCGGAGTCGCTGTTGTTCAATTAAATTTCTGGGTCAATACAAACCTGGCTTCCAGTATGGAAGAAGGCAGCGTCACTGGCTTATATTATGGTTTCTCCCTTATGCTTATGGCGCAAGCTGCGATCGCGCAATCGGTGGCAATTGCTGCCATGCCGACTTTTTCCGCGCAACATGCACTCGGCAAAACAGACGAGATGCGCTCTTCAATCGCAGCTTCGTTACGCGGAATCCTGATGATGGCATTACCGGCGAGTATTGGATTGATTCTTCTCCGCGAGCCATTGATCTCGTTCCTATACCAACGCGGGGAATTTGATGAACACGATGTCCAACTTGTAGCCTGGGCATTGCTTTGGTACGCGGCGGGACTCGTCGGTCATTCGATCATGGAAGTGTTGACTCGCGCGTTTTACGCGCAGCAGGATACAAAAACGCCCGTCATCATTGGTACGATCGCAATGGGACTTAATGTCCTGTTCAGTATTTTGTTTTCGCAATTTTTCACTCAAATCGGGTGGTTTCCGCTTGGAGGACTTGCGCTCGCGAATTCTTTAGCTACCGCACTCGAAGCGGTCGCGCTCTTCATCGTCATGCGTAATCGATTGAACGGGATAGAAGAAAGTCACATAGCGCGTGGATTCTTTGTATTCGCAATCGCATCACTGGGAATGGCGGTCAGCTTGTGGCTTTGGATTCAGGCGTCCGGGAGTCTGATGCGTTGGGTTGTCGCTTTAGGAGGCGTCACATTTGGTGGAGTGATCTACAGTGCAGCGTTGATCCTTTTTAGAGTCCCCGAAGTTCAAAACGTAATCCAGTTTATCGCCAGAAGGTTGAAAGGATTCTACGGAACATAGGGAGGTAATTCCTGCACAACAAAACCACTTTGTTTTTTTTCAACGAAAAATGGGAACATGCTCGTTATTGGCCCATTGGTTTCACCACAGCAAGGACCTTGCTGGAACAAAGTACCATCGTCATTATTAAATTCCACCCAGAAGTGATGACCATCCACCTCGGAGGCGCGGTATGTGATCGAACGCGGGGCAAGACATTGCAAACCATTTTGAGAACAGGCACGTTCGAACAACGCTGGGAGATCATTTGTGATATCAGGATTCCAGGTTTGCAAAATGTCGGTGTCGCCGCCATATAGTTCCGCACCCTGAACATAATTGCTTGTATGTAACGCTGTCAGATAATCACGTAGCGCATTCTGTGCATCACTGACTTCGGGTCCTGCTTGTGCGATATAACCGAGTTGTGCATCCAACGTAGCGGCAAAATCAAGAATATCGCGCGTCGTCTGTTCATCCGCCGGTTTCTGACCTGTGCCGTTAAGGATGAGGGTTATATTCATGCCATCCGCAATAGGAGTGCTGCTGTCATCGTAATCAATAGTTTTCAAACCATCCACCCAACTATAGACGTGTTCAAGTTGTGACGCCGTGAGATACATCTCTGCGTTGAAGCCTTTGCAATCGGACGTAGTCACCAGTCCCGTAAGATAGACGGCCACATCATCACAAAAACCGGCAATACCCCCCTCACGATGCCAGGCAAATGCAAGGCTCCAGGATGCTCCTGTACGTCCAGCCTGGGCAATTTCAAAGGTTAACTTTGCCCATTCAGCGATGGCGCGCTTTTCAGCGTCGGTGGGGATGAGATATCCTGCGCCTTTGAAGATCAGACTCCCCGCAGTGGTTTCAGTAGCGAATGAGGCATAAGACTCTGCTATGGCTGAGAAACGCGAACCGTTTTCGACAGATTGCAATGGGGTAACTGTAAGGGCCTTTCCACATTCGCCATAGGAAATATTTCCCGACGAAAAGGCTGCTGTTTCACAAGTGGAACTGTAACTCTCCCAAAGTAGCAACGCATGTACAGCCGTGGGTGGAACTTCCTGCTCTGGCGGATTGGGAGCACTTTCGGTCGGTAAGGGAATGAGTCTAGGAGTACATGCAGATAGCAAGAAGGCCATCACTGTGAGATACATGAAAACTTTGGTGTGCATGCTTTCTCCTAACTTTGGAGACGCCCATACAATATTGAGTGTTCCGTTAAAAAATGAGACTGCCTTCTGCAGCGGTCTCCTGACAAACGTTCTTTGAATATTCTACTGCCAAACTATCCATTGACCGGTTGCAACAATCAGTCCCAGCAATATACCTCCTGCAACCTCCAAAGGTGTATGACCGATCACCTCACGCAAATCCCTCTGGTTGATTGGATGACCATGTAGAAGTTCCTCAAATAACACATTGATTCGCCGCGCGTGAATGCCTGCCTGCTGACGGACTCCCGCTGCGTCATACGTGACGATCATGGTAATTGCGACACCCAGCGCGAAGACAGGATTATCAAATCCATAATACAACCCAACTGCAAGCGTCGTAGCTGTTATCAAAGATGAGTGTGAACTAGGCATACCTCCCGTGGTGAAGAACAACGCCCAATTCCACCGACGCGTACGGAAAAAGTCCAGCGGAATTTTGATGACCTGTGCCAGTGACCAGGCGATCAGCCCGGCAACAAGGGCTTTGTTTTGAAACACATCCAACAGATTCATTCAGACTCTTCCTCAAAAGGAACGAGATCATCGCCGGCAACCTTCTTCACCTTGAGTTCGGCGGCTTCAAGGAGGGCGCTGCAACGAGCAGCCAGAGCTTGTCCGCGTTCGAACAATTTGATCGACTCTTCGAGTCGGTTTTGTTCACTTTCCAGGGCAGAGACAATTTCCTCCAGTTCCGTGAGGGCTTCTTCGTACGACAATTCTTCAATGGGCTTTTCTTTTTGGGCGGATGATTTTGGCATAAGTTCTCCATTTTCGATTTACGATTGACGATTTGTTATTTCTGCATCGAATTGTCCATCAGAGACCCTGACTTGAATTTGTTTACCCTGCTCTGCCTGTGCAACCCTGGACACAACCTTATTATCATCCTTGCGCGTCAAGAGAGCATAGCCACGCGCAAGAACTGCCAACGGATTTAACGCTTCAAGCCTCTTCTGCAT
>DAINRK010000314.1:0-5783 GCA_036741855.1 Anaerolineales bacterium | reverse complement strand
GAAAGAAAAACTCCCCGGGCGGGTTCGCTTTCTTTTCCAGCCCTGCGAAGAGACAGTCGATGAGGAAGGTAAGAGCGGCGCGCAGCGCATGTCGGCAGAAGGCGCGATGGATAGCGTGGATTATGTCATTGCCCAGCATGTTGATCCTTCAATGCCTGTCGGTAAAATCGGCATCAATGCGGGGACCAATTCTGGTGGAGTTGATTCATGGTTCGCTGTGATCAAGGGCAAAGGTGGACATGGAGCCCACCCGGACAAAACAGTTGACCCATTCTTTCTGCTGGCACATGTGATACTCGCACTGAATGGGATTGTCTCTCGCAAGATCAATCCATTTGAACCTGCTGTGGTGAGTATCGGGTCGATCAATGGCGGATTTACTCAGAATGTCATTCCGGAAAGCGTGACGTTAACCGGCACCCTTAGATATACAGTTGAAAGCATCCAGCAGCAGATCCATGCTGAGATCAAACGGGCACTTGAGGTGACAAAGGCGCTTGGTGGAGATTATGAACTAAAGATCGAAATCGGCGGACCGCCAATGGTCAATGATGAACTGGTAGCTGATGTAATCGAAAAGGCTGGCAAAGACCTGCTGGGGGCAGAAAATGTTCAGGAAATCGAGAAGACACTTGGCGCCGAGGATTTTGGTGAATTTATGAAGCACGCGCCCGGTGCAATGTTTACGCTGGGCACCAGAAAGCAGGGGCATGAGGAGTATCTGCTCCATCATCCCAAATTCGATATCGATGAACGCGCCATGCCTATTGGTACGGCAATGCTGGTGGAAACTGCAATGAGATTTCTGAATAACAATCGCTAGAAATCGCAAGCAGGTTATCTATTGAAAAATACATCCCGCATCTTGATAATGCGGGATGTCCGTTGTATTTACACAAAATCTGATAATTGCTATAAAATATCTGCTACAAGAGCTTGTCGGGGTAAGTTATGTTGCTTAATTACTCCAAAGAACTATGTTTAGGTTTCCTCCTGCTTACGCTAATTTTCTATGTGTGTGCAGGATATGCTTACCGCGTCAATGCTCGGCGCGCGGCGGACGATCCGAATAGACGGGATTTCCCTGTTGCCGCGGTAATGTTCGGTCCCATAGTGTGGCCGGTATTGCTCTTCGGAGTCATCTCCATATTTCTTCTAAAAGTATTGTTTTACAGTATTTTTCTGATCCTTTTTGCGATTGCATTGCTTGTATTTCGCAAGCCCTTCTTGATCGACTGGCTGAAGAACTCCGCCACCTGGATCGGAGATAGATTATTAGGTGCAAATATTGTGCTTCTGAAAATGGTTTTCGGTGATCCGACAAAGAAAAGCAAGTCTTCTGATCGTTAATACAGTTTGCTTACTTGCGAATATTTTTCCATTGAAAACGATACGGAATGATCATCAAAAACCCTATCGCAATCGTTAATTGTCCTATAAACACTCCGGCCGCCTGCCAGGGACCAAAATAAGGCACATTCGGCAAAGGCTGTGTGCCCAGGCCAAATATATCTGCCATACCGGTAAAAACAGCAATCACATATCCCGTTCCAACTAATCGCGACCCTATATCTGCAATAATACTGCGCTGTTCAGTCCCCCATAATGCCGAGAGACCGACATAGCCTCCCGCACAGATCAACCCAAGTCCTAATAGGAAAACCGCAATCTGCACAAAGCCAACGACCGGACTTCTATCCCAGCCAAACCAGTTCGGCTTTGCGCCGATGGCAAAAATGAGAAGGCCCAGAGAAACAGTAAAAAGGCAAAAGCGGATGCGCAAATAGGAAATGCGTAATTCAGGCTCAAACGTCATGAAGGTAAGTGCTTTCGAAGGAATCTAAGCCAGTTGCCACCCAAAACGTTTTCGGCATCGGATTCGCTATAACCACGTGCAATCAATCTTGACGCAATCATCTGGAGATCGGCAATCGAATCCAGCTCAGGAGGGATCGACTGCAGGCCAAAGCCGCCGTCGAAATCCGAGCCAATCCCTGCGTGGAGTGAATTACCTGCCAATTGGCACACATGATCAATATGAGTAATCAAGACTTCCAGAGGCACTTCTTCACGCCGACTGTCGCTGTCGCGCTTCCAACCCACTTTGAGAAACGCATTAAACGGAATCAGACCAATGACCCCGTCTCGCTCGATCACACCGCGAATGACACCGTCTGGTAAATGACGATTTGTGTCTGCGCCCGGCATCAAAGCCGCGCAATTCGCATGCGTAGCCATGACAGGTCCTTCATATCGATCCAGCGATTCGAACGCAGAGGCTTCATCCATGTGACTGAGATCAAGAATGAAGTTGTAATCAGCCATCGCAGATAGCAATTGACGGCCCTCAATCGTCAATGGACCGGGCTCACTTGTGCCACCACAAAAGCGTGTTCCTGCCCATGCGAGACCGATCATGCGCAAACCAAGTTCCCACCATTCGCCTAATTCATGCAGAGAACGGATGCCCTCTGCCCCTTCCATGAGATAGATCAGACCAACTGGATGACCTTCATCCTTCTGAAGGGGCGTGTTCCAATGCTCGATAACGGAATCCAGTTCCTTGGTCGAGGAGATGAGGCGGAATTTGTCCGGGTGAGAATCCGCTAATTTGCGATACAGCGTAATCTGATCCCGATAGAGACGATGTGCGGATTTAGAGTCGGTATACCAAAGCTTATCCAGCGTTTCCTTTTTTCTCGCCGGCGCGACAAACAAGGTCGAGAATACAACAGCGACCTGTCCACGCTGATATTCGGGCCATCCGACAATGGAATCACCATTGCGTTCCGGTGTTTTGGTGCCAGCTTCAAGCCGACGCGTTTCGACCACGGAGCGCGTATAGTCACGCCCGTATGTAAGCATATTCCATGCAAGGTCTTGATGCGAATCGATGATCAGGGGCATAGTGGTGAAAGAGCGTCCCGGCGGGACGCTCTTGTTTGTGAGTTAGGCTTCTGTGTTTTCCTCAGTTGATTCCCCCGGCGAGTCATCAGAAGCTTCAGGCGATTCGAAGGCATCGGGTTCCTCCTCTGCCTCGAATTCAGCAGTAAGTAACTTGAAATCCTTGTCTGCAAATGCCGCCGAATCCACCTTGCGAAGGCTCAAACCAATGCGGTGCTGGTCAGGGTCAATGCGAATGACGCGTAGACTCTTGACCTCACCTTCTTTGAGGATCTCCTTTGGGTGTTCGATACGATGTTCGGCGATCTCGGAAATATGAATGAGACCTTCGATATCGCCTTCAAGACGGGCGAACGCACCGAACTTCGTCAGGCGGGTAATGACACCCTCGACCAACTGACCAACGCTGAATTTTTCAACACGAGATTTCCATGGGTCGTTTTGCAATGCACGGACTGAAAGCCCGATGCGCTTTTTATCGCGATCTACATTGATGACCTTTACCTTGACTTCCTGACCCACCTCCAACACTTCACGGGGATGATCGATATGTTCCCATGAAAGTTCTGAGAGGTGGACAAGGCCATCCGCACCGTTAATGTTGATAAACGCACCAAAATTCGCAAGGCTCGTCACACGACCAGTGTATACTTTACCTTCTTCAAGTTCATCGATCACACGCTCTTTGATGGTCTGGCGCGACTCTGTGCTTGCGGCGCGCTCCGAAAGGATGAGACGGCGTCGCTCACGATCCACTTCGATGACTCGCACTGTGATCGGCTGACCGATCATCTTCTGCCAGCGCTGCTCGGGCGTCTCGCCGGTGGACTGGCTGCGACGCATAGCGCTGATCTGTGAGGAGGGTACAAACCCACGCAAGCCTTCCACACCAACGATCAGCCCGCCTTTGTTGAAACCGATGATCTTGCTATCAATTACATTATCGCTTTCGAGTAATTTCTCAACATTCTCCCAGGAGATCTGCTCCTGCGCACGTTTTAATGAAAGGACAACGTTGCCATTTGCATCCTCAGGATTAACAACGAAGACGTGCACTTCCTGCCCTACTTGAAGCGCTTCGCGTTCTTCAGCCGATAACTGATCCAATTCACGACCAGAAACAACACCCTCAGACTTGGCACCAATGCTAATAAGGATCTGGGTTGAACTTACACTTGCAATCACGCCTGTGCGAATTTCGCCAGCCTGAGGTAAATCAACATTAAGATCCTGCTCCTTAAGCAAAGATTCCATTGTTTGATTGTTGTTATTATGTTGTTCTCCCTGCTGATTTAAATCGCTCCCCTCAGCGGGCAGGGCTTGATTCGGATCTGTCACTTGATACTCCAATTGAGAAAATGTAGGGGAGATTATACAGTTGATTGAAGAAGTTGACAACCCACCGTACGTGTATTAGCACTTTTGCCCTTATTTACTATATTTTTATCATCATTTGCACGCCAAAATTTAATCTTCAGTTTAGATTCACAAGGCAGACATGCGTGCGGTTCTCTGTAACAAAAGTGAATAATGCATTGGCTTCTCATATGTAGTCGCATTTGGGGAATTACAGAACACGCGTTATAATCACTGTTCGGAGTTCATATATAAATGCCATCTATTTTTCCATTTACTGCAATCGTAGGCCAGGAGCGCATGAAGCGTGCGCTCATCTTGAATGCTGTGGATACCCGAATTGGCGGTGTGCTTATTCGTGGCGAGCGCGGGACGGCGAAATCCACAGCCGCACGCGCGCTGGCTGCACTGCTTCCCAAGGTAAAGGTAGTTGACGAGTGCCGTTTTGGTTGTGACCCAGATAAACCTGCCACCTGGTGTACAGAATGTAAAGAGCGTGCAGACGGCAATAGTAAAGGACTTCCTTTCCATATAAAGACTACTTCCTTCGTGAATCTGCCTGTTTCAGCGACGGAAGATCGTGTGGTGGGAACGCTCGATATCGAGCAAGCTATTCAAAAAGGCGAACGACACTTCGAGCCCGGTGTGCTGGCATCAGCAAATCGCGGTCTTCTTTACATTGACGAAGTAAACCTGCTCGACGACCATGTCGTGGACGTTCTACTGGACTCCGCGGCGATGGGCGTCAATATGGTCGAGCGCGAGGGGATCTCGTTCTCACACCCTTCTCGCTTCATTCTCGTTGGGACGATGAATCCTGAGGAAGGGGAACTTCGTCCGCAATTGCTGGATCGCTTCGCCCTCGCAGTAGATATCGTGGGCATCCGCAACGCACGCGAACGCGTCCTCATCATGGAGCGCAATCTCGGCTTCGAACAGGATGCTGACACATTTCGCAATACATTCATGCCTAAAGAGGAAGAGCTCTCAAACCAGATCGAACGCGGACGTGAACTCGTCGGACAAGTGACTCACACAAGCCGCGACCTACTCTCCATCGCGGCGCTGACCGCCTCGCTGAACGTCGATGGTCACCGCGCAGACCTGGTGATCCTCAAAGCGGCGCGCGCGGAAGCCGCGTTCGAAGGGCGGACCAAGATCAACGATCATGATATCGCGCTGGCTGCAGAGTTAGCACTCCACCATCGCATCAAGCGGACCCCCTTTCAGCAAGCCGAGATGACGACCGAACAATTGCAGGAACGCATCGAACAGCTGGCAGGCCAGTCGGTCCCGAGCGAAGCGGAACAAGAGTCAGAGGCGCAAGAGGGCCAAACCGAGGAAAAAAAAACTTAAAACTCGAAGATGAGCGCGAGGAAGGTCCGCAGGAGGGCAAGCCGGAGCAAATGCCGCAGGATGTATTTGCGAACACATCCGCAAATTGGTGGGAAGGTGGGCAGAAGGTCAAGCCCAACGAGAAGTTCCAGCCACGCAAATTGAATACCCCTCTCGATAAATTAGCA
>DAINRK010000313.1:0-5816 GCA_036741855.1 Anaerolineales bacterium | reverse complement strand
CGAACTCCCTCCCAGGTGAGAGAAAGTGGGCGTTCCGCTTATTCCGAATCTGAGCGACATTCAACTGTATTCATCATAATCATCATTTTACAATAAAAGGACTTCGCTGTTATCGCCAACATTCAATTGGGTGACATACCCATCGCCTCTTCCGCGGACTTTAGCCTGCTTGCCAATTAAGGAGCCTACCAGCGCCGAATCTTGAATCTCACAACCCGATTCGACAATACTTTCCGCGACACTGCTGTTGCTTATTTTACAATTCGCGCCGATGGATGCATGTGGACCGATTTTTGAATTATTGATCTCAGCGGTCTCATGAATGGCAACAGGCCCGATAATCTCAACATTCGAACCTGAAAACTTCCCAACATTTGAACCCAATTTATCAAGTAACAATTTATTTGTATCCAGTGTCGCTTCAATTGTCCCCGTATCGAGCCAGGTGCTGATCTCCTGAGTCCGCACTTTCGCACCACCTTCGATCATCAAGGAAATCGTATCCGTCAGGAAGTATTCTCCCTTGAGCATGATCCCACGCTGCATCTGGTCTTCAATTGCGGCGAGCAAATTTTCCGCGCTCTTGAAATAATAGCAGCCTACTACAACCAGATTATTCTCCATAGATTGTGGCTTCTCGATGAAACGATTCACCCATCCATCTTCACCAACCTCTGCCACGCCAAATCGGCGCGGGTCCGGGACAGGCATCACCCAGGCAACAACATCAGCTGTCTCGTGAGCGAGAAACGAGAAGTCTGTTTCCATCAACGTATCGGAGAAGCACATCAGCATGGGACCCTGCATGTGCTCGCGTCCCAGCCAGAGCGCATGAGATTGTCCCTTCATCTCATGCTGCACAACATAATGCGCTTTGAGGTTTGGATAATTTTCCTTGATGAATGCGGGAATTTGCAGCTCCCCTAAAAATGGACCCACGATAAAAACATATTCAACATCCTGACCCTCTGGAAGCGTATTGAACATATCCATTAAATGCTCAAGCGAAGTCTTGCCTGCCACACTGACGAGCGGCTTGGGTTTGCTATAGGTATGCGGCCGCATGCGCGTCCCCCAGCCCGCCATTGGGATAAAAATCTTCAGGGTTTCGGTCATAGAGTAATTTTACCGCGTGAAATGTGCGGGAACGTGATGTATCGTAACCTTTCACCATTCCCCATATTGCGTTTGTCTTATGCCCCTCTGATATTCTTGTAATCGGCGGCGATGACCACTGCCCAGAGATGTGGGGAGATCATCAAGAGGAAAGAATTTCTTTTCTGCGATCTCGCTATCTTTTTTATCTGTCATCGTGAAGTCTTCGGATAAAAAGAGGGTGATATGATCGCTCTTCCACTCTGCAAAATTGGAAAATATCCCGAACAGCTCGATGTTTCGCATCTCCACGCCCACTTCCTCATAGCATTCGCGCCGGGCAGATTGTTCAAGTGTTTCTTTCCGCTTCATCCCACCGCCCGGCATGAACCAGCCATCCTGATAAACATGCCTGACAAGCAAAACTTTTCCATCTTGAATCAGCATAACGCGCACACCCAAATTGATGGGACGCACGATGAACTGATAAATTTTGCGGAGCCAATACAATATTCGTAAGACAAGGGTCATGAATGTCCCAAGACCAGGTGAGGTCTGTATGGTTCTTCGAGTTTCTTCATTTCATCTTCCGAGAGCTTGATATCCAGTGCAGCGATGGCTTGATCGAGATGCTCCATTTTGGTCGCGCCGATTATGGGACTGTGAACATATGGTTTATTCAAAACCCATGACAGCGCAATTTGTGACTGCGATACGCCTCGTTCTTTGGCAATTTCTGCAACACAATCTGCAACAGTGAAATCTTCGTCACGGAAATACATGCTGTCCCCGAACGGATCGTTATTGGCGCGTTCGGTTTCTCCACCTCCACCGCGTTTGCGATTCCCCGCCAGGAAGCCGCGCGCCATCGGGCTCCAGGGAATGAGACCGATGCCTTGATCCTGACACAGCGGAATCATCTCACGTTCCTCTTCACGATAGACAAGGTTGTAGTGATTCTGCATCGAGATGAACTTGGTCCAGCCATGTTTCTCGGATATATGCAATGCCTTGCCAAATTGCCAGGCAAACATCGAAGAGGCGCCGATGTAGCGTGCTTTGCCGGCGCGCACAACATCGTTCAAGGCTTCCAACGTCTCTTCGATGGGCGTTTCATAATCCCAGCGGTGGATCTGGTAAAGATCAACATAATCCATTTGCAAGCGCTGAAGGGATTTGTCAATTGAATCCAGAATGTGTTTGCGCGAGAGTCCTTTATCGTTAATATCATCGCTCATTTGCCCATTGACCTTGGTGGCAACGACGATATTTTCACGTCTCACACCAAGTTCCTTGAGTACGTTTCCTGTCACGCGTTCGCTTTCGCCCAATGAATAGACATCTGCTGTATCGAAGAAATTAATACCTGCGTCCAACGAGCGTTTGATAAAGGGCTTTGCATCCTCTTCTTCAAGAACCCATGTACGCCATTTCTTGGATCCATAACTCATCATGCCCAGACACAGACGCGAGACCTTCATTCCAGTTGTGCCGAGATTGGTGTATTGCATGGGAACTCCTTATAACTTTGGTGGTTGAGTAGCCCGAATGATTTTAGAGGGCGTATCGAAACCACCACGTTTCATGAAAAATGTATTGTTTACAGGTTACCTATTAGTTTCGATACGGTCTGGAATGAGCGCCAGCCCTACTCAACCAACGGAGCTTATATGAAATTAAATAATTTTCAAATTTGCGAGGTTTGCCGAAAGCCTCTTGATCCCAACCGACTCAAACACTACATCCACGATTTCGTCGTCATCCTGGATGCGGCTGTCGAGAACGATGCCATCTCCCCAGATCTGATGGCGGACGTGAGTCCCGGCGCGGAATTTTGCTTCCATAACGGAAACAGATTGAGGCTTGGAGTGGAGCGCCCATTTCGTTTCAGGAGGAGTACCACGTATGGCACGACCCGTCCGCGTCTTGCCCACCAACAAATCTGCAGGTAAATCATCCAAGAACCGTGATGGATATGTTTCTTCTGCCATGCCGCGCCCGCCGCGTTGGATAGCACGGATGAGATACAGTCTGTCTTTTGCGCGCGTAATACCAACATAGAAAAGGCGGCGTTCCTCTTCCATCTCTTCGGGTTCATCGAACGAACGACTGTGCGGCAGGATTCCATCATCGAGTCCGACGATAAAGACCGCACCGAACTCAAGTCCCTTTGCCGCGTGGAGGGTGAGAAGCGTGGGCACATTGCCCTCTGTCATCGTATCCTGGTCGGAGACAAGGGCGACGTTTTCAAGAAATTCATCAAGCGGGCGCATGGAATATTCGACTGCAAGTCGCCTCAACTCCTGCACGTTTTCCCATCGGTCAACACCCTCTTCCGATTCATCATCAATGTATTGTTTATAGTTGAGGTCAATCACAATGCGGTCAAAGAGTTCTGCAGTTGTACGCGAGGGTGCAGCGGCGCGCCAATTAGCAAGCATCCCGCCAAAATCTGCGAGAGATATGGTTGCTCGCCCTGTGAATGAAGGCCAGTAAGGAGAATCAGAACCGCGTGCAAGATCGAGAAGCACCATACCTGGGCTAGTATTATTTTGACGCGCGACATTGTGTAGTGTAAGTAAGGTTTTATCTCCAATACCGCGGGGTGGAACATTGATGACGCGATCCAAACTTGCCTCATCCGCCGGATTATGAACGAGACGCAGAAAGCAAATAATATCTTTAACTTCCCGTCTCCCATAGAATCGCTGCGCGCCCACAAGGCGATAAGGAAGCCGCGCCTGCAGGAACGCTTCTTCCAGCAGACGAGACATTGCATTGGTGCGATACATGACTGCACAATCACCCGGTTCGAATTGACGCGATGCTACAAGTTGCGCGATGCCATCCACAACGAACGCGGCTTCTGCATAATCATCGGGCGCTTCGTAGAAAAATATTTTTTCGCCTTTGCCTCTCTCAGTGAAGAGTTGTTTGTGCCTGCGATTGCGAGCGCGGTTGATCACACCCATTGCTGCATCCAGAATGTTCTGGTGGGAGCGATAGTTCTGTTCGAGCAGAACGATCTGTGCATCAGGGAAATCCTGTTCGAAGCGTTGAAGATTGCGCCAGTCCGCGCCGCGCCAGGCATAAATCGATTGGTCCGGGTCGCCAACCACGAAGATATTTCTATTAAAGGAAGCGAGTTGCCTCACAAGTGCATATTGTGCCAGATTGGTGTCCTGAAACTCATCTACAAGCACGTGCCGGAACCTCTGCGCGTATTTATCGCGCACACTTGGGTTATCTTCTAACAAGCGCGCCGTATAAACAAGCAGGTCATCGAAATCTACTGCATTGCTGGAAATAAGTCGCTTCTGATATTCCACATACACGCGCTTGACCACCTCATCACGATATGTGGTGATTGGGTAATCATCGGGTCCGATTAGTTCGTTCTTGGCACGCGAGATCGCGGCATGCACACTCGCCGGACGATATAACTTCTCATTGATGTTAAGCTCGCGGATCACACTCTTTACGATTCTCTGCTGGTCATCGGAATCAAAAATCACAAAGTTCGACTCAATCAGGAGATGTTCCGATTCTCTTCGCAGGATGCGCGCGCAAATCGAATGAAACGTGCCGAGCATGATTCCCTCAATTGCCTGGTCAGGTAAAAGGGATTTGACCCGCGCTTCCATTTCTTTCGCAGCCTTATTGGTGAACGTCACGGCGAGGATCTGCCACGGTCGGACTCCTTCCACCGCGATCAGATACGCGATCCGCTGCGTGAGTACGCGCGTCTTTCCGGACCCCGGACCTGCCACCACTAAAACAGATCCGTTGCCAGCTGTCACTGCATTCTTTTGTTGTCTGTTGAGTTTGTCAAGAAAGTCCATAAGAAATAGAAAGTAGAGAGTAGTCTATCACAACTACTCTCTACTGTTCGATGAATTGATGTTCTTTAGAGTTGAGAAGTGCAGTTGGGACAGCGCGTGGCTTTAAGGGGTATGGATGTAAAGCAATACGGACAGTCCTTGGTGGTAACTTCCGCAGCCGGGGCTGGTTTTTTCATCTGGTTGGCTGCTCTAACAACAAGGAAAATGACGAACGCGACAATCAGAAAATCAATCACGGTATTTAAGAAAACGCCGTAATTGATCGTTGGCGCGCCGGCGGTAGTGGCCACTTCGAGAGATTCGTACGTTTTTCCATCCAGCGCAATAAACAGGTCGGCAAAATCAACACCTCCAAGCAACAATCCAATGGGAGGCATCAAAATGTCATTCACAAAGGATGTAACGATCTTGCCAAATGCGCCGCCGATGATGACCGCCACGGCCAGCTCCAGCACATTGCCGCGCATGACGAAGTCCTTGAATTCCTTTAACATTCTTCACTCTCCTCAGTATTCGATTGAAATTACATGGCTGTTCGTATTCTACATTTTTGAGTGATCGTTGTCAACGAATCAAATGGAAGCAGGGTTGACCCGACTACCATGAAGTAAGAAGTGGGGTTTTAAGCAGTTCTTGAGAACTGTCTTTGTTTTATTTAATGTATTACAAAGCCCAATATCTTATACTATAATTGACTCACCCAAAGAATTAGGTATAATTTCTTTGCTTTTCTGAAAATATTCCAACGCCGTAAAGGAATACTCAAATGCCCGATTTGCTATTGGATGTGCAAGGGCTTGAAACGATTTTTAAGACTCCCGATGGAGAGCTGCACGCGGTTAATGGTGTCTCATTCGGGTTGAAGGAAGGGGAAACACT
>DAINRK010000312.1:0-5819 GCA_036741855.1 Anaerolineales bacterium | reverse complement strand
TGATCCGTTCCACATTCCCACAGTCGCGCACCTTAACAAGCAAATTCAAGCCCGTACTGGCTGGCGCATTGAACGGACCGTTGTCCGATACACTCTTGCAGATGACTGGTATCGAAAGTTTGCGCAGCGAATTTTTCTCATTACTGACTATCTTCGTACACGCGACCAAATGGAATTTACACCCGAACCCGATATGTTCCACGATATTTTCGGTCATTTGCCATATCTGACCCAGGACTTCTATGCACGTATTGAAGACAAGTTTGCACCTGCCTATCTCAAAGCCACCCAGACCGAAAGGGAAGTCATTAAGCGCCTGGCCTGGTATAGTACAGAGTTTGGATTGGTCATGGAAGACAATCGTTTTAAGGTCTTCGGAGCCGGAACAATCTCGGGGCGAGCTGAACTTGCGAATACGATCATGGAGTTTTACCGGCTAAGTAGAGACAACGTGTTCGATTACAGTGGAAATGTATTTGAGCAGCTTCAGGCTCTTTTCGATACACATCAGGAGAATATTAACCGCATCGTCGCGGGAGTCAATGAATTGCATCAACAAGGACAAATGTCCTCACAGGAAACGGGCTGGAACGTTGTCCACGCGCTGTACGATAAGCTGGGTGTTGCACATGAAGGGTATCTTGGAGGTGAAGTAATTTTGGCTCCGTTTAACATTGAGACGATTGCCAAAATACCGAAAACGGTCTATGCCTTCAACCCGATGTTCTTCGTATGCGAGTCATTTGAGCAGATGGATTCTCTGCTTGATTCCTATTTGCGCCCAATTGCACTGCGAAATTGAGTACAAACCCTCCTATAAGATGGTATTATTGACATATAAAAGCAAGGTGTAAGTGTGTCAACAATGGATCTTATTTTTGCCGGTATTGACATTTCATCGGGACGTAAACCTCTTACTTATGCTGCGCTCGACAAAGACTTAAAAATCATACTGCTCGAAAGATGTGATATATCTTATGTGATTGATCATCTTGATCAGCATAAGAAAGTGATGCTGGGGGTCAATCTGTTACTCGGAAAGAGACCTCAGCCTTCGCAAAGCGCGCAAAAGCTTTTTAGTGACATCCAGAAAAAAATCATTCATGCTGGATTCAGGCCCTATTTAACCAATAATGCTCCAAAGCAGTGGGTTGAGACAAATCCTCTCGAATGTTTTCGTTCCCTATCTGGACAAACTCCTCAATCTCGACGCAGTCTCGGAGGATTGCTTCAACGTGCCCTGATTTTGTATGGTGAGGGATTGCAAATCAATGATCCTATGGAGTTCTTTGAAGAGATTACACGTCATCACCTATTGACAGGGATCATGCCGTTGGAATTACTCTACTCTGCCTCAGAACTTGATGCGCTCGCTGCAGCTTACATCACGTGGATGTTGGTCAATAAGCCTGTTCAGGTTGACCTTACAAAGAACATAGGGGAAGGAATGATTTTGATACCCAGGGAGGATAAGAACTGGTGGAGAAAAAGAGCCAACGTCAGATAACTATTTCATGGGACTGCAGGAAGTTCAAACAGGAAACTATCTCTCAAGTGAAAATCGGCGTTTGCTTGCGGGTGTACCAGTGCCCAATAGGATTCCCTTTTCGTATTTAATTGTACGACGCTTGTGATTCCAGCTTGAATGACCTGTTCGTTTTGAAGAATGGAATTCAGGTCAATTTCGGCTTTGAGTGAAAGGCAATTCCATTCCATTTGGGCCTGAAACTGTAGCTGTTGAATCCTCGCCTCCGGCTTCATGTTGACTTGCCGATATGCATCCATCACATAAACATTCCAATCACCCGAGGGCGACATGTTGAATTCCCAATATTGCGGTGAGCCTTTGACTGCCAGGAAGAGCTCAAAACAAGTCGTCCGCCACAATTCGTCCTTGCGAGCAGGGTTAGTAGCTAAAGATGGTAAAAATACCTCTCCCAGATTCCCAGCCAGGGTATAGTTAACAGAAAATCGATTGTTAGTACGCTCAACCATTCCACTGATTGTCAGATTAGGTGCGTCCTGCGCGGAGAAAGGAAAGAGTGAAAACGATTTACAAGTCATATTGTTCGTGAAGCCATGAATTGAATGATGTTACGAATATCGCCTTCGAATGCCTCTATTGATTCCGTCAATTTGAACTGGACGAGCGCACGTTGTAAATTATGTTCAGGGTATTTTACTTTGAAGTAGACATTCCCAGCTAAATAATCCGTGAAAAAGCGCAGACCCAACTCGAAGGCCAGTAGCCGAATTGAGTCGAAAAGGTATTGGTAATCGGCTGGGATCAGGAAGTGACGCGCTTGGGTGAGGTATCCTTCCAGAATCGCGGCGCCAATTTCAAGGTCGAAATGAACCGCTTCCCAGTGCTCTGTTTCCTCGCCTAATGGATTGCATCCTGAACGCATACAGTCGCCAATGTCATAATGGATGAGCCCAGGCTTGACTGTATCCAGGTCCACAAGGCTGATCGCATTGCCAGTTGATTCTTCTATCATCACGTTATCAACCTTCGGGTCCCCGTGAACCGGTCGGAGCGAAAGTTTACCCTGCTCATGTGCATTTTCCAGAACGTAGGCCCAATCGCGTCGTGTGCTCACAAAATTCATGCAATGTCGCACCTCAGGATTTGATTTGAATTTATTTTGCGATAGTACTCGGTCGAAATTCTGAAGGTATCGCGGAATAACGTGAAAACCCTCAAGCGTATCGGCGAGTTTATTAACTGGCAGGTCATGGATGAGAAATTGGAACATACCTAATGCATGCCCCACTTCCCGCGCGTGGCGAACATCCTTAATGATATTGAAAGATTGAGCACCTTGGATAAAGCTGATCGCGCGCCAGAAATTGCCACCGCTGTCCAAATAAAAATCTTGTCCAGCCTTTGTAGCCAGGACGCGCGGCATCTTCCAGCGATGACCCTCATCATGTGCGCGGTTATGCATATGTTCTGTGAAGGCCCGCATATTTTGCATAATGAGTTTTGGGTGCCGAAAGACATGTACGTTGATACGCTGTAGTATGAAATGCTCTTCTTCCGTTGAACTCGTACTCACGAGATAAGTGTCATTGATATTTCCATTCCCAAATTCACGTACTTCAAAGACCTGACATGGCCAAGCAAATTGCTCTGCGATGAATTCATAGTTGTACAAGTGCATTCTCCCGATATTGAGGGTTGCTCACGATTATATCCTTGATAGGGGAATGGTAAAATGGGGTATCTTCTACCTGTAGGTTACATATGACAGACGACCTCCAAAATCGTGCGATTAATACAATCCGGTTCCTCTCCGCGGATGCTGTTCAACAGGCTAATTCAGGTCATCCCGGCCTTCCAATGGGTGCCGCCGCAATGGCGTACACTGTATGGACAAGACACTTGCGCCACAACCCACGCAATCCAAAATGGCCTGGACGAGATCGTTTTATTCTTTCAGGGGGACATGGTTCGATGTTGCTCTATTCTTTGCTGCACCTGACTGGCTATGATCTTCCACTGGAAGAAATCAAGAACTTTCGTCAATTCGGCAGCAAGACTCCCGGACATCCCGAATATGGACTCACGCCCGGAGTTGAAGTAACGACAGGTCCGCTCGGACAGGGATTTGGTCAGGGTGTTGGAATGGCGATTGCGGCTACACATTTGGCATCAACGTTCAACCAGCCCGGGCATGAGATCATTCAAACCTTTATCTATGGGATCGTCACGGATGGCGACCTGATGGAAGGCGTGGCTTCTGAAGCCGCATCACTTGCAGGGCATTTGGGACTTGGCAGAATCATTTATCTCTATGATGATAACCACGTCTCAATCGACGGTTCTACAGATTTAGCATTCACTGAAGATCGCGCTGCCCGCTTCGAGGCATATCACTGGCATGTGCAAACAGTGCAAGATGGTAACGATGTGGAAGCAATTGATGCCGCCATCCGCGCTGCAAAGGCTGATCCGCGACCCTCGCTGATTTGCGTCCGCACGATAATCGGTTATGGTGCTCCGAAGAAACAGGGCACATCCAAAGCGCATGGGGAAGCTTTAGGCGATGAAGAATTAAATGCGGCGAAGGAAAATCTTGGATGGCCTATAGAACCACGTTTCCTGATCCCTGGCGAGGTACTTGAATTCTATCGGGATGCGGTTGATAAGGGACTCGAACGAGAGACCGATTGGAAGATGAAGTTAGACGCCTATAAACAGATTCACCCAGCACTGGGCGCTGAATTAGATCGTCGCCTCAAAGGTGAATTGCCGGCAGACTGGGATAACGATTTGCCAGTCTTTCCAGTAGATGAAAAAGGCATGGCGACGCGTGTCTCTTCTGGAAAGGTTCTGAATGCGTTAGCTGCAAAGCTACCGGAACTCATCGGTGGCTCAGCAGATTTAACTCCCTCCAACAATACGAAGTTCGAGGAAGCAGGCGATTTCCAGAAAGATAATCCCATGGGACGGTATCTTCGGTTTGGCGTGCGTGAACATGGCATGGGCGCAGCATTGAATGGACTCAACCTGTTCGGCGGTCTAATTGCATATGGCGGAACATTTCTGATCTTTTCCGATTATATGAAGCCTGCAATACGCATCGCCGCGATTTCACACGTCGGATCGATCTTTGTTTTTACTCATGATAGTGTCGGGCTCGGAGAAGATGGTCCTACGCATCAGCCCATCGAACATCTTATGGCGTTACGGGCAGTTCCGCATCTGATGGTCATTCGCCCTGCAGATGCGAATGAAGTAGTTGACGCATGGAAGTTTGCAATTGCTCATCGCAATGTTCCGACTGCTCTGGCTCTCACGCGTCAAAATCTCCCAACATTAGCGGAGACAAACCGCGGATTGTTAAGCAAAGGTGCATATGTGCTGAAAGACTTCGGCGAGAATCCACAATTGATTCTTATCGCTTCTGGCTCAGAAGTCAGCTTAATTTACAAAGCCGCCGAAAAATTATTTGCAGAAGGCATTGCAGCGCGCGTCGTTTCCTTCCCCTGTTGGGCCTTGTTCGAGCAACAGGATGAGGCCTATCGCGAGTCTGTTTTGCCGAAAAACATCACAGCGCGGCTGGCTGTCGAGGCGGGGGCAACTCTTGGCTGGGAGCGATACGCCAAGTCCGTGATTGGACTTGACCATTACGGCGCATCAGCTCCATACAAAGTGATCTTTGAAAAGTTTGGATTCACCGTTGAGAACGTCGTCGCGAAGGCAAAGGAACTTTTATGAATCTGGTGGTGGTCGAGTAGTCCCGTACGATCCTTGCTGGTCGTATCGAGATCATCAATAACAGGTAAATAATCAACAATATGATGTGGTCTCGATATGAGCATCGCAAAATACTCAGCCCTATTCGACCACCAGAGGTTATCTAATGAAAATTGCCGTAGGATTTGACCACGCGGGCTTCCCTCTCAAAGAAACGGTTTTGAAAGCGGTACAGGCCGCGGGGCATGAGCCAATTGACATGGGGACCAACAGTGCCGAGCCTGTTGATTTCCCTGACATCACCGAAAAAGTTGGCCGTGCGGTTCAAAGCGGTGAAGCAGAACGAGGGATTTTGGTCTGCGGTTCAGGGATCGGGGCGTGCATTGCCGCGAACAAGATGAAAGGCGTATACGCGTCCATTTGCCATGATACATATTCTGCCGCTCAAGGTGTATTGCACGACGATATGAATGTTCTCTGCCTTGGCGGCCGTGTGATTGGACCAGAACTTGCCAAAACACTCATCCCTGCATTTTTAAATGCTCACTATCTTGGAAACGATTCTGGTGGTGAAAGACTTGCACGCCGAGTGAACAAGATTCACAAAATGGAAAAC
>DAINRK010000311.1:0-5831 GCA_036741855.1 Anaerolineales bacterium | reverse complement strand
CCCGAGCAGCACTAAACGATCGCCCCGATAATTATGATTTCATTCGATGCGTCAATATCAGTTGTTCTGATTTGGGTCACCGCTGCTTCGACATCTGATCGATCACGGCGCCGAGCCGTTTGATCTCCTCGCCGTAACGCGCCCAATCGCCTTCGCGTTGCGCCTGCATCGCGCGGTCGTAATGTTGCCTGGCCTGTTCAGCCAGGCCCGTCGTCGTGATCGTTGGTGGAGGCGGCGCGGACGGTTCGCCCGGTTTCGTCTCTGTAGCTGCCACCGTGATGGCCGGGATGACCTTTATGAACCTGACCTGTCTTGGCTCAACATATTCCGCCAATATCGCCGGAGAAATCAAGCGTGTTGACAAGGCGCAACCCCTTGCCCAGTATGGGTCGATCATCCTGTTCATCATCTACTATCAGATCTTTACCTATGTGACTTATCACGGCTTTGGCAAGGATTTGATGGAAGCCATCTCGAAACTCAATGCTGCGGGCGAAGATGTTCCCATTTTCGGCTCCTTCCCACAGACACCCTTCCTGCTGGTTTACGCAACGCAGAATCCGATTCTTCTGCTGATTGGCGGACCCCTCGCGTGGGCATTGATCAACTGGGTTGGTGCAATGGGTTTGGCATTCGCGCCGGTTCGTAACCTGTTTGCTTATGCCTTTGACGGCATGTTGCCTGAGAAATTGAACGAAGTCAATCGGCGCGGTTCGCCGGTTTATGCCGTACTGTTTGGCTTTATCATTTCCTGGCTACAGTTCTCAGTGAATGTCATTACACCACTCCTGGGAGCATATCAGGTATATACGATCACAATTTGGTTCTTTGGCTGGATCTTCCTCAGTATCGCGGCCATGGCATTTCCGTACCGCCGCAAGGATATCTGGGAGAAGGCGCCCGCGATCACCCGCCAGAGCGTCATGGGCATTCCATGGATCGTCATCGCGGGCGCGGCCGGATTGATCATCAGCCTGCTGACTGTTTACTTCACCATCGTTCCAGCCCTAAATCCACCCTCTGAGAATTATGGTTGGCGCGGTCTGGCAGTTTCATTCGGTTTCTATATGATCCTGCCAATCATTTTGTACTATGTTGCTGTCGCGACGAACAAGAGCCGCGGCACAGCGTTTGAGAGGCGTTTCAAAGAGATTCCGCCAGATTAATCTGAATCATCCACAAACATGGATGACTTGCCAGGTGGTCCCGGTCGATGTGCCGGGACCACTTCGGATATTTGCAAGACTACACTCACTACAATTTCGTTCGGAGATTGTCATGCCGTTATTTGGTAACAAATCCACGCGCGTCTTCTTCACAACAGATGTACATGGCTCCACCGTAGTGTTTAAGAAGTTCATCAATGCTGGAAAATTTTATGAAGCCCAGGTGCTTATTTTGGGAGGCGATATGATTGGAAAGATCATTGTTCCCATAGTCCACCAGGGAGGTGGACATTACAGTGCTAATTACCTGGGCAAGTTATATGACGTCTCAGAAGGTGAGGAACTGAACAATCTCGAAGCCAACCTGGAAAACAGCGGATTGTATCCGGTTCGATTGACTCCGGACGAAGTACAGGCATACAAGGATGACCGAAGCCTTGTGGAGAAACATTTCGCTGAGGTGGCAAAGGAACGATTGAGTCGCTGGCTGGATATCGCGGAAGAACGTTTGCGCGGCACTGGGATTCGCTGTTACGTACAGCCAGGCAATGACGATCCATATGAGGTTGACGGCGCGTTCCGTTCTTCCGAAATAATCCAGAACGTCGATGGTCGCCTGATACAACTCGATGACAATCATGAAATGATCAACGTTGGCGCAGCAAATCAGACTCCCTGGAACTGCCCACGCGATAAGACCGAACAAGAACTGGAGCAAATGATCGAGAAAGTAGCCGGTCAACTAAAGGATCCGTCACAGGCCGTGTTCAATTTGCACGTCCCTCCCTACGACACGAATCTCGATATCGCGCCCGAACTGGATGAGAACCTGACACCCAGGCTTTCCCTTGGAGGCGGTTTGAAAATGATCTCAGTTGGCAGCAAAGCCGTGCGTAAGGCAATCGAGAAATATCAACCTCTCTTGAGTTTGCATGGCCACATCCACGAAAGTCGCTCTGCCCAAAAGATTGGCAAAACCCTTTGTATCAACCCGGGCAGCGAATATGGCGAAGGGGTACTGCGCGGTGTCGTGCTGGAGTTTTCACGCAAGGGCCTGGATACTTATACGTTCACACAGAACTAATTCTATTTATCGTGTCGAGTGGCGCCCTTCGTTGCTGCCACGTAGACGAATTGAAAAAAAATAGAATCTCGCTCTAGACCAGGTTACCAGATACAATACGATCAGTCCAATTCATATTCCTGAACGTAAGAAAGTGATTTCTATGACACAACAGATCGATTTCGTCGGTGAAGCGCTCCAAATTGTGGAAAAAGCCCGGCAAAATGGACTAACGCTCCGAGTCCTGGGCGCGACCGCCTTCCGTATCCATTGTCCGGATCATGTGCATGTCCACATTTCCATGGGACGCGATGTCACCGATATCGATTTCGCCGCGTATTCAAAGGAAGGCGAAAAGATCGAAAAATTCTTCGCCAACGGCCAATTCCAATCGGAACGCCATCAGGCTTCCCTCACACCCGGCCTGTTTGTGGGCCGCCATATTTATGAAAATCCGAAAACTGGTCTGCATGTGGATATCTTCGAAGACGAATTGAACATGTGTCATATCGTGAACTTTCGCAATCGTCTTCACCTCGATTCACCCACCATTCCCCTTGCCGACCTCGCGTTGGAAAAATTTCAAATCGTACGCATCAACGAAAAAGACATCCGTGACATGCTCATGTTGTTCGCATCTCATCCCGTTGGAGAGACCGAACAGGAAACAATCAACGGCAAATATATTTCCGACATCATGAGCAAGGATTGGGGCTTTTATTACACAACGACGTTGAACTTGGGTAAGATCCGCAAGGGACTGGAGCGGTACAAGGACCTCTTTACTACCCAGGATAACCAGAACATTGAGGATCGCATCACACAACTGGAGGGGATGATCGAAAACGCGCCGAAATCTCTCAAGTGGAAGGCGCGCGCGGCGATCGGTCCACGCGTGCAGTGGTACAACGATGTCGAAGAAGTGGAGCGCGCTGATCATCTTTCCAACCTGAATGATTAAACAGGCTCAGTCTTCGTAGAGTCGCACTCCACTATTACACGAGATTTATGGGGGCATTTATGAAACAACCAGTACCCATCGCCCTGTTATTATCGTAAGAATCGCGAGCGATGACATCCACTATTGAACGAGTTCCATAATTGGCCATTTGGTTAGTGAAGATCACTTTCCCCAACGAATTTATTATTGGATCGTTTAGTAGTTGATTCATAGTGATAAGGTACGATTATGAGAGGAGAGATTTTGTTTTACAATAAACATACTAATATTGATTGTCAGCAAGTTTGAAATAAAGAGGAATCATGGAACAATTTTTTGCAGAAAACTACACAGGTCCTGCTTTTGAGTCCCTTGGTCCTGCCCATATTGGGGCTCTGATTGCCCTGGTCCTATTCAATCTGCTTCTCCTCCGTTACCGCGACTCATCCGATGGAGTGAAAGGCGCGCTCCGCTGGCTGTTGGCGCTTGTTATGGTAGTAAATGAGCTTGCCTGGCATTACTGGAATTATATCGTTGGCAGGTGGACCATCCAAACCATGCTGCCTCTGCATCTGTGCAGTTTGCTCGTCTGGCTGGGAGCATTGATGCTCATGACAAAGAGTTATCGGATCTATGAATTTGTGTACTTTCTGGGTATTGGAGGAGCCATTCAAGCGTTAGCCACACCCGATCTCGGCATATATGGCTTTCCTCATTTTCGATTTTTCCAGACCTTCATATCACATGGACTGATCATCACATCTGCCATCTTCATGACCATTGTCGAACGTTTCCGCCCAACCTGGAAGTCCATACTGCGCGTCTTCATTTGGACGAACATTTATGCGGCCATTATCTATTTCGTGAATGTCGCTATTGACAGTAATTATCTGATGCTCAATTACAAACCAGATGTACCCAGTCTGCTCAATCTGTTACCAGAGTGGCCCATATATATTCTTTATATGGAAGCGATCGGCATCGTGACATGTATCCTGCTTTACATTCCATTTGCTATTAAAGATTGGCGGAACAAATACCTCATGAACCGCGATAATGCCTCACGTTTGGAAAGTATTTCAAAATGAGACAAAACAATGCTCCTAAGCTAATGCAGGAAATACTACTATGAAGAAGCATCTTAGTTTCTTTCTTATTGTCAGCATATTTCTGGCTGCTTGCGGTTCGACACGTTCAACAGGCTGGAGGCAATTGTCTCCAACAAATCATCCCCCTGCAAACGGAGGGGGAGGCGCTGCCTATAATACACAATCGCAAATGGCAGTTTATCTGGGTGGTTTTCTTAACGAGACTTGGCTTTGGAATAATGGAAACTGGATCAAAGCCAATCCTGCAACTCAACCGCCCCCGCGGGCCAAATTTGGTATGGCTTATGATGAATCTCGGAATAGGGTCGTAGTTTTTGGTGGAGCGTACGACAAAATACTATTCAATGATACGTGGGAATGGGACGGGATGAACTGGAAACAAGTAAAATCTGACCACTTTCCTCCTGCTCGATGCTGTCATGCGATGGCATATGATGCTGTTCAACATAAAATCCTTATGTATGGAGGATGGGATCCCCAGACAAACACTTTCTTAAATGATTTATGGTTATGGGATGGTTCTGACTGGACAGAAGTTAGTTATCCAGATGTACCTTTAATGTCAGGCCATAAACTGGTATCGTATTCTTCGGAAATTTTATCGACTTTTACCAGCGGTTTAGGAACATGGATATGGGATGGATACTCTTGGAGCCACTTAGATATCGAAAGCCCGCCTGACAGGCCTGATAGTGCCTTAGCTTATGACACTGAGCATGATTATGTCATTCTCTTTGGCGGAAAGCGAAACGGAATGATCCTGGGTGACACATGGGCTTATGATGGAGAAAGTTGGGCGGAATTGAACTTCGCTAATTCACCTTCACCGCGTGACGCACATGCTATGTTTTATGATGCAAAAAGACACTCGATTATCCTCTTTGGTGGAGTCAATGAGGCCGGAGCTTTAGATGACACCTGGGAACTTACGTTATCCAAAGATATAACAGGATTTACAACTATCAATACTACTCAGCCATAATGGTGATTTTATCTTTTTCCTAATACTACTTTGTTCGGGACGACTTTGTGTGAGACCTTTTAGCGTCACACTAAATACTTTTACATTACTGCCGAAGTATTTGGCTTGTTATTTCCAGCGATGCTGATGATCCTGCCCGTTGGATGTTGGGTTCTTTGGAACATCAGACCTGACGACGAAAATCCGGGCAACTAAGGTTCACATCAAATAAATTGGTGCTAACATGATGCGAGTAAGGGTTTTCTTTGTTAGGGTAAGAAACCGCATTAGCGAGATTCCCCTAAAGACTATTGTTACGGTCATATTGGAAGGTCTAGGCTTCTTAGCTAATATTATTGCCGTTGGTACATTCCTGGGAGCAATCAACACTCCTGTAGAGTCTCCTAACTTTTACATCAATAGCCAAGAGTTTTTTGTGTGGTCATTGATTGCAATGACATATATCTTCGGTCTCATCAGCGCAAGGATCAAAAGACGCTGGCGAAGGATAAGGTTTGCAATGGGAGATGAGGATGATGTTGTTGAAGGCTGGGATTTTTTCAGAGGATGGTTTCACTGGGAAATGTTCAAG
>DAINRK010000310.1:2314-5855 GCA_036741855.1 Anaerolineales bacterium | reverse complement strand
CCTCCGACCCCTTGCACCCCATGCAAGTGCGCTACCGGGCTGCGCCACGCCCCGAACAACAAGGCAAGATTATAGTCTTATTTGAATAATCTGGCAACTCAATGACATTAACCCTCGATTATGCTAAAATACAAGGAAAGGTGTTAATATCTGAACCTCCTGTTGCAGCAAACCACACTGGATCAAGTTCAGATAATAGAAGAAAGAACCAAGTAATCTGTTGGAGTTCCCATGCCTGACATGATTGAAGTACAAATCGACAGCGTTCGTGTGCATCTGATGACGCCGAGCCGTCTGGTCGTGTTAAAACAAGTCAACTCTGAACGTTATCTCCCAATTTGGGTAGGGTCCTACGAAGCCGAAGCCATCACTGTTGCATTGCAGGAAGTGGAAATGGTCCGCCCGCTTACACATGATCTTCTAAAGAATGTTTTTGGCGCTTTCAATGCACGAATCACGCGAATTGAGATCGTCAAACTCGAGAATGATATTTACTACGGTTCCATCGTTGCCGAGGTGGATGGCAGGGAGATTTATGTTGACTCCCGTTCATCCGATGCAATTGCCCTGTCAGTCAGGGCTCACGTGCCGATTCTCGTCCACCCCAGTGTGATGGATTCAGCGGGAATCGTCCCTGAGCAGGATATGCCAGAAAACGGCGACCAGCCTGAGAAAAGCGAACCTGCTCCGTTAACCAAGGAAGGAGCCGAGCGCTTAACTGTCTTTGAAGATTTTCTCGGAAAGCTCGATCTGGATAAACTGGACGATAAAGATAAACCAGACGACGACGAACCACCTGAGAAACCGAAAAAACCAAAGAAGAAATGACCGATACCCTGCCCCCCGACATCCCCTATGGGGATACCGCCCCCACTACGCCCACGGCAGTGCCTCACAGCCGAGAAGCCGAAGAAGCAGTCGTTGGGGCGGTGTTCATTAATCCTGAAGTGTATTATGACGTTGCTCAATTTTTGAACGCGGATGATTTTTATATTCATCGACATAGATGGGTTTGGGAAGCGTTCACCAGCCTACATGAGCAGCGTATCCCAGTTGACCTTTTGACTGTTTCCGATGAACTGGACCGGCGCGGCCAGTTAAGCGAAATCGGCGGCCCTGCGTATTTGACTGCATTGGTCAACCAGGTGCCATCCTCTCTTAACGCAGAATCCTACGGGCGGATTGTGGAAGGATATGCCGTTCGCCGCAAGATGATCAATGCTGCAAACCAGATCGCCTCGATTGCTTACAATGAAAGAACCAGTGTTGAAGATGTGATGGATGAGGCCGAGAAGGCCGTCTTCAACGTTAGTGAGCGGCGCCTCAAACATGACCTTCAGCCAATCTCTTCGGTCTTGAGCGAATACTACGACCGGATCGATGAGCTCGCCAAACGTCCCGAAGAATTTTTCGGTGTGCCAACTGGTTTCATAGATCTGGATAAGATGCTGAGTGGCTTACAGCCATCTGATTTATTGATCATTGCTGGTCGTCCGGGCCAAGGCAAGACAGGTTTCCTGCTTTCCGTTGCGAAGAACGCCTCCTTAACTCACAAGAAGCATGTGGCGATCTTCTCTCTTGAAATGTCCAATGAACAAGTGGTGCAGAGGCTGATCGCGCAGGAAACCGGCATCGACTCCCAACGCCTGCGGACAGGAAAGTTGGAGGAGAACGAATGGCCTTTATTTACACATTCCATCGAAGTGTTCTCCGATACACATGTCTATCTCGATGATACGCCTGCAATTACTCCGCTTCAATTGAGAACGAAGTGCCGCCGTCTGCACATGGAGTTCGGTCTTGATCTCGTCATAGTGGATTACCTCCAGCTGATGGGTGGCGATACTCGCAACGATAACCGCGTGCAGGAAGTTTCCTATATTTCACGAAATCTCAAAGTCTTGGCACGTGAGTTGAATGTGCCTGTCCTCGCTGCGGCGCAGTTATCGCGCGCGGTTGAACAACGCTCGGACAAACGCCCTGTTCTCTCGGATCTTCGCGAAAGTGGTAGCCTTGAGCAGGATGCGGATATTGTGATGTTTATCTATCGCCCTGACCAGTATGAGAAGGATACTGTCAAACAGAACGTAGCCGAAATCATTGTGGCAAAGCATCGCAATGGTCCCGTAGGCAGCGTGGAGTTGGTGTTCCGTAGTTCGCTGGCGAAGTTCGAAAATGCCGCGACGAGGATATTCAAACCGAATGAATGACATATTGGTAGGGACGACCAGCTGGCCGTCCCTGCACGAGATAAATGAAAACGTTTAAGGGCTTCACAGACTCCGAAACCTTCACTCAACTCCCCAATAATTTCTTTCACCAGTTGTTAAAGGAAATAAAAGATGTAGATGAGTTGAAGGTCACATTGTATTGCCTGTGGCGTGTGGAGCACATAGAAGGTCCATTTCATCCTTTGAGCAAAATGGACTTCGATGTGAAAGACTTAGGGCTCTCAGCGGAGGAGATCACGCGCGGGTTGGAAAAGGGTGTCAAACGCGGGAGTCTGTTGAAGGTCCAGAAGGATGCGGTGGTCTACTTCCTGCTTAATTCTCCGCGTGGCAGGGCTGCTATTCAGGCAATCGAAAAAGGAAAATGGAATCCAGGGGACGGAGTCTCCGCTCCGCCGATGGAACGTCCGAACATATTTAAGTTATATGAAGAGAATATCGGTCCGCTTACACCGTTGATTGCGGATGCGTTGAAGGATGCAGAAGAGACATATCCCGATGAGTGGATTGCAGAAACGATCGAACTGGCTGTAAAAAACAACAAACGATATTGGAAATATTGTGAAGCGATTTTAAAGCGTTGGAAAGAAGAAGGAAGGCATGGAAAAAAGGATCAGCAAGACCCTGTCAAAAGTTCTGAGCGATACACAAAAAGCGAATTCGCAGAATATCTCGAACCTGAGTAGCCCCAATACACAGATGTTTGGCAAACCCGATTGCCCGCATTGTGGAGGCGTCGGCTATTTACGCACGGATGTTCCGCTGGGTCATGAAAAGTTCGGTCGGCTTGAGCCATGCGTTTGTCGCGCAAATGATATTGCAGCAAATGCTCGCCAACGTTTGTATGAATTGAGTAACCTGGAACGGTTAAGTCACATTACGTTTGAAAATTTCAGTCGTTCCGGAAATCCGAAAGCGGAATTCATTTCACCGCAAGAGGCAGCTAGTCTGCATGATGCCTACGATGCTTCCGAAACATTTGCCAGAGACTTGCAGGGATGGTTATTGCTGGAAGGCTCATATGGGGCTGGCAAAACGCACCTAGCCGCAGCGATTGCAAATGCGGCAGTTCACCGAGGCGTTCCTACATTGTTTATTACTGTTCCAGATTTGTTGGATTCGCTCAGGTTTTCATTTAGCGATGCCACAACCTCATTTGAATCGCGTTTTGATGACATCCGCGACGCAGCACTGCTGGTGATGGATGATTTTGGAACGCATAATGCCACCCCTTGGGCACAGGAGAAACTTTTCCAGATCATAAATTATCGTTATATCAACAAGTTGCCTACTGTGATTACCACGAATTTGAT
>DAINRK010000310.1:0-2214 GCA_036741855.1 Anaerolineales bacterium | reverse complement strand
TGGCTGGTCTTTCTGGGAGGGTCACACAGCGGAAAGACTCATCTGGCCGCGGCAATTGGCAATTACCGTTTGCTTTTGGGTGGACAAGCCATTCTGGTGGAGGTTTCCAATCTGCTGGATTATTTGAAATCGACCTTCCGCCCCAATTCAGACGTTACATTTGACCGGCGTTCCTACGAGATTCGCACCACGCCTTTGCTGATGCTGGATGATTTGAAGGAAGGCGGAATTAGTTCGATTTGGGCAGAAGATAAGTTGCACCAGATATTAAACCATCGTTACTATGCACACCTGCCCACGGTTATTACATCCACTCTTGACCCGGAAAGTTTTGCGAAGAGTTACCCAAGTTTATGGAACAAGATTCTGGACCCGGGAAAGTGTCGCGTATGTGTAATCGATATGCCGCCCTATCGACGTGCAGCAAAAGTGAGAAAGCCAGCGGCTGCGAAAAAAAGCAGTCGTGCATAATATCTAAAAAACGGAAACAGGTCTCACATTTTCTGATGCGAGGCCTGTTTTTATTTGGAAATTGTCTCATTGTTCAATTAGATTTTCAACTAGGTTGAAAACCAGAATCAATTACGATTAGGGAAACTTTCACACACCTTTCTGGATTATTCCCGGAGTATCGTTTATAAGTGCGACTATTGAAAATCTCAGTCCATCATTAGGAGAAAATAACAAATGCTGCCATCTTATCTTCTTTCTTTGCGCGAAGGAGTTGAAGTCGCCCTGATCATCGGGATTGTGCTTGGCGCTTTGACAAAAATTCGCCGCAACGATCTTTCACCTGCTGTATGGCTTGGCACACTAAGCGCAGTTGGCGTCAGTATTTTGACGGCTGTCCTTCTGACCAGTTTCGGTATGTCGCTCGAAGACAGGGCTGAACAAATCTTCGAAGGCATTACCATGCTCATTGCTGCGGGCGTTCTAACCTGGATGATCTTTTGGATGCGTAAACAGGCTCGCTTTCTCAAAGGCGAACTGGAAACAGGTGTGAATCAAGCCGTTGCATCCGCAGGCAAACGGTCTTTGTTCTGGCTCGCTTTTTTTGCAGTGGTTCGCGAGGGTATCGAAACAGCACTTATCATAACAGCCGCGTTCTTCGCAGATGACCGAAGCCAGGTGACGACAAACGCGATCCAGACGTTGGCGGGCACGGCTTTGGGTCTTGGAACGGCATTCCTGCTTGGCTGGATGTTTTTCACAGCTGCCATCCGTCTTGATTTGCGCCGCTTCTTCCAGGTAACAAGCATTTTGCTTATCCTGTTCGCGGCCGGGTTGGTGGCTCATGGTGTACATGAGTTCAATGAGGTTGGATGGATCCCTGCTGTGATTGAACACGTCTGGGACGTCAACCCGTTTCTTGACGAGACCTCTGCGGTTGGCCAACTGCTCAGGACCTTATTCGGTTATAACGGCAACCCATCTCTTACTGAGATGATCGCGTATTTTGTTTATCTTATCATTGTGAGTATTTTCTGGAGTCGAGAAGACACCGTTTCGGCAAAAGCGACAGCAGCGTCACGCGCATAAAATCAGTTTAGGAACTTAAACAGGTTTTGGGTTGAAAAGACTCAAAGCCTGTTTTTATTTATCTTCCGAGTCAAAGACTTGACTGAAAGCAGTAATGACTTCCTGTTTGACGCGTTCCATCGAAGGCGGACTCTCGAACAGATCTGCAAGCGCAACGATTGGCTCATCTTGCAGTCCACAGGCGATGATGCCTTCCCAATATTCCATGTTTGGGTTCACGTTCAAAGCGAAACCATGACGCGAGACACCGCGCGCATCCACTTTGACGCCGATCGCCGCGATCTTGGCGGGTTTCTTTCGATCTTCAGGCTTGCAACGCGGGCAGCGCGAATGGACATCTGCCTGAATCCACACGCCGGTCAAACCGGATCTTTGACCGGCCGCGAGCCCTAGTCGCGCCAACGCGACGATCAACGTTTTCTCCAGCTTGCGGACGTAGCCTACATAATCGGCTTGTGGAATTCTCCCCTCTCCTGTTGGGAGGGGAGTAGGAGAGAGTGGCAATAACGGATACCCCACCAACTGCCCAGGCCCATGATAGGTGACATCTCCGCCGCGATCTACCCAATGAATGGCAACCGCCTTTTCTTTCAGTTGAGATTCGCCCCAAAGCAGATTTTCCTGTTTTCCGCGACGGCCAAATGTATAAACGTGAGGATGTTCGAGTAACAACAA
>DAINRK010000309.1:0-5879 GCA_036741855.1 Anaerolineales bacterium | reverse complement strand
TTTGAATACGTCTCCCGTACCCCGGCGGATAAGCCTATCGTCTGCGTTGCGCTTGCACAATGGAATTCCGGTCGCACCCGTCTCACAGTTGGTGGCTATGGAAAAAGTCCAATGCTTGCGATGGACGGAACAGAGTTAGAAGGGTTGGAGACTGCCGCCCGCAACGCCTTCCACGAATCGACTGACGAATGGGCTTCTGCTGAATATCGCATGGACGTCGCCGCGACGCTGGCGAAGAGATGTTTGGAAAATATACAGTAGGGGCGGCCCGTCAGGCTTAATCGATGTACCTTACTCTCGCTGGGTGGGTCACCACTTCATTATAAATGACTAACTTAAACGAAAAATTGGGTGATACAGCAGAGCGTATTGGCTACATTCTTATCGCTTTCCCTCTGATCATCTATTGGGTTTACTGGCAACTGAATACAAGTTATTGGTTCAACGCAGATCCAGCCGCTGTATATTTTTTAGATTCGCTTTCGATCTTTGCGGGGAAGTCTTATACGTATGTGGATCATCCGGGCACGCCGGTTCAATTGATTGGCTCATTCCTGCTTGCGCTCACCTATCCATTTTTGGGCAGTCATGAGGCCTTTATTAACTTTCATCTTGCCAGGCCTGGCGCATTTTTCCTGATGACAAACGTGTTCCTCCTGGTGATGAACATCCTTTGTGTATTCATATTCTACAAAACTGCAGTGGAGACTTTGAAGCAGGATCGAATCCTAGGTGGGATCGCAATTGCCCTACTATATTTTGCGCTTCATCCCTATAGCTTTCCATCGCTGACTTTATGGTCGCATAACTCTCTTAACTTTCCATTTGGCACATTATGGTTGATCTGGCTATACATCGTATTAAGAAAAGGCCAGGAAATTCCACAAGCTAAACTAATTCTTTTGGGGCTCGCAGTTGGTATCCTTTCCATGGCTCAGATGTATTTCGCCGCCTGGCTGGTCAGCGGGATAGTCATAGTATTCATCTTTTCTTTGAGATTAAATAAATCATTCCAAAATGCTTTCACGTCTGGAATGTATATGCTATTTGGAGGAGTGCTCGGTATTCTGGTCATGCTGGTTCCCATCTACAAGGAACTTCCGCGGTTCTTCGCCTGGGTGACACGCATCATCACACATCAGGGATTATATGGCAGCGGCGAAGAAGGGATTTATTCACTATCATTCATACCCCTTGCCATCAATTTCTGGTGGGATAACATTCGTCCAATGATCATCGTCTTACTGCTTACCCTGGCAGTAGTAGGTGGGATTGCTTATTGGACGAATAAATCTGGCGAGAAAATCAAGCCGGGTGTCGTCGCGATGATTTGTGGGCTCTTATTCCAAATCGGTCTACTCCTCCTTCTGATGACCAAAGCCGCGTTGAAGTTGAGATATTCCTTATCAGTCGCTGCCATTCTTCCGGTTCTAATTTTGTTGACAATTCATTTGTTGGAAACAACACCCTGGCGGACGCTCAAGTTAAAGAGAGCCTTTTACACAATTGTGCTGGTTGGAGTCGTTTTCTCTTTGATCAACGAGATCGGACTGCAAAGGCAGAGGGCCTTTGTGGAACATGACGCGGCGCTCGCCAAATCCCAGGCAGTGACGCGCCTGGCAAGGGAAAAGAACGTCTCAGAGGATGACATCGTCGTCGTTTATGCTTATGCGGTCCCCTTGAAATGCGCGGGCTTACTGCAAGCTAGCAATTGGATTGGGTCCTTCAAAGAGGAGATTGCGGAGGTTTGTCCAAATCAATACGCCATCTGGGACAGCAACATCGAACTCAATATTTCTGAATACGCCACGGACATAAGGGACCTCACGTGGGATTTGGTCATCTGGCCGGGGAACGGCACCAACTTGCCAGATTATTTGTATTCGATCGGCGCGATAAACATCCCCGAAAACTGGAAAGTGCGCAGGTCATCCTGGTTCTTCATTCATCCATTAGCGAATAATTGATGTTACGTTCCCTGCAACGCTTTGAAAAATTGGGATACGCATTGATTGCCATTCCCCCACTGACCTATTGGTTGTACTGGACGCTGCATCCATCCTACTGGTTCAATGCAGATCCGGCCGCCGTCTATTTTGTGGATTCCTTATCGATCTTTGCCGGACACTCGTATAAGTTTGTGGATCATCCGGGCACTCCTGTACATCTGATTGGTTCCTTTTTACTGGCGCTGACGTATCCATTTTTCGGGAGCCAGGAAGCCTTTATCAACTTTCACCTCGCGCGACCGGGCGCCTTCTTCCTGATGGTGCATGCTTTTCTGCTCATTGCAAATCTGCTGTGTATATTCGTTTTTTACAAAATCGCAACTGCCACTTTGGAACAAAATCGAATGTTGGGCGGAATGGCAGTGGCATTACTCTATTTTGTCCTCCATCCGTATAGCTTTCCATCGCTCACGTTCTGGTCACATAACTCGTTCAATTTTCCATTTGGAACGTTATGGCTCCTATGGCTATACAGTGAGCTGCGAAAGGATGCAGAAATCCGTCCGCCGATATTGCTGGTCGTGGGCCTTGCCGCTGGAATCCTTGCTGGGGCTCAAATGTATTTCATCGTTTGGTTAGTTAGCGGAGTCTTCACAGTATTCGTGTTCTGCATGCGATTGAATAGAAAACTCAAAGCTGCTGTCGATTCCAGCATATACTTGCTCGCTGGTGGACTCTTCGGATTCTCCCTGATGCTGATTCCGGTATATAAGGAATTGCCTCGCTTTACAGGTTGGGTGACCCGCATCATCACGCACCAGGGACTCTACGGGACAGGCGAAAGCGGCATTTACACACTTGATATGATACCGGCGGCTATCGGTTACTGGTGGGCAACAATTCCGCTGATGATGTTCGTCTTATTATTGACTCTCATTGCTCTCGGCGTATTCGCTGTGTGGAAACGGAAGGCATCCATCAAGATTCCACCTGGTTCCTATGCGATGGTGATTGGGCTATTATTTCAAATCGGATTAATTCTTTTGGTCATGAGCAAAGCAGTCTTGAGGCTACGGTTTTCCTTATCGCTGGCAGCCGTGCTGCCGGTGTTGATCCTGGTCGTGCTGAAATTATATGAGATGACTCCCTGGCGCGGCAGAACATTGAAGATTGGGCTTTACATCACAACCCTTCTTGGCGTCCTGTTTGCGCTGGTGCAACAAATCGGACTTCAACAAACAAGGGCAGCCGTGGAGCGGGATGCGCCGGTCGCCAAGACGCAGGCAGTGACGCGTCTGGCGCAGAAGACGAACGTAAACGAAAAAGATATTGTGGTAGTTTATGCTTTCTCAGTGCCCCTGAAGTGCCCTGGCTTATTACTCGCAAGCAGTTGGACGGGATCATTTGAAAAAGAAATCCAAAGCATTTGTCCCAACCAATATGCCATTCTGGATGTAAATGAAGGCCTAGATGCAGAATTCAATACAGCTGGCACGATTCCTGATATCAAAGATATCGATTGGGATCTGGTTGTGTGGCCCGGCAACGGCAGTAACCTGCCGGAGTATCTCTACTCCATCGGAGCGATCAACATTCCGAATTCCTGGCATGTGCGCAGGGATAAGTGGTTTTTCATCCATAACATTGACGAGTCACGACTACCGTTGGTTTCCATCCATTAAACCTTCTTCAGGCTCGAACTGTGTGCCTTGGTTGAACTTCTGTGTATAGATCCTCAATATATTGAAATCAACTTCCACGATGGACGTGTTTCCAAGCACGGGGTCGTGAACGCGCCCATTCTTGAATATTGTTTCGGGAAAGCTGACGAACTCTATATTATTTGCACTTAGCTTCGACGCCAGGCACAGCAATTGACCGCCTTCCACCACGCCAATGTCTGTTTGGATGGAATCCTTAGAGGCGTCGATCAGTTCGGGCAGTTTGTGAAGCACAGGCCGCTTCAGCATTTTCTTTGCCAGCGCTTGCAGGATCAGGTTCTGCACTTGGGCACGTTGAAAATCTCCATACGGCCGCATGCGCGCCAGGAGCATAGTACGGTAGCCTTTTAATTGTTGCTTCCCGGCGGAGAAGTACAAGTTGCTGTCTTTCGAGCCCTTCACTCGTCCATCCACCACAAACGGTAAGTTGATGTCGATGCCACCAAGTGCATCCACAATGCGCACAAAGGATTGAAGGTTTATCGCAACATAATGATCCACCTGCGCGCCGAAGTTGTGTTCCAGGGTGCGTGCTAGCAAGCCCGGTCCCAGACCACCGTTCTCGTTATATCCATAACCGGGATTGCCATAGAGATAGGCCTGGTTGAGCTTCCCATGTGTGATGCCGCCGTGACTTTCAATCCCGGGGATCTCAACATACAAATCACGCGGGAAGGACAATAGGTGAATGCTCGGTTCGACGAAGTCCACGCGCACGAGGCGGATCGAATCCGCTAAACCGACTGAATAGCTTTTTGCCCGGCCATCGCTCCCAACCAATAAAATGAACATGACAGGCGGTCCACCGCAAAGAATCGGGAGCGGGGTGATGGTAGGCGTAAGAGTCGGTGTTGGGGTTAGGGTTGCTGTGGCGGTGGGGGTGATCGTAGCCGTCGGAGTGGCCGTGGGAGAGTTAATGAGATTTGCTACGCCGCAACTCATTAGACCCGGCAGGAGTATGAAACAAGAAAGCAAGTGACCGATTCGACGAAAACGAGGAGGAAAAATACAATTGAGAGGTGACATGGGCTCCATCCGGTGCGGCCGAGAGCAAGAATACCAGCGCCTTCCTATTTATACAATGGATTAGAGCCTCAAATAGTTCCGCGGGACGTCGAGAGTTAAGATGATATAGGCATCTGAGCTCCTCTTAAGCAATTGTAAAGTCTCTTTAGCCCGTCGCGAGATATACTCGACATTGAGCAAGCAGAAACTCGCAGTGACATCCCATCTGGGGAAATCGCACAGTTTGTAAATCACACAATCAGCTAAATAACAGCACGAGGATATAGAAAGCATATAGCCACCTTATAGGAACTCTATACGCACCTGCTCGCGTGAACGAAGCGTGAGTATGGGATTACTATGGGAAGAACGGAGAACACATGGCAAAAGTAAGAATGAATCACTTGATGAAAGCGTTGAGCGGCTCAATTGGAGGGCTGGTCTTCCGCCAGATGCCGGATGGGAGCGTCCTGGTGAGCAAAGCTCCCGATTTCAGCAGTCGCAAGTTCAGTAAGAGACAAAAGGACCACCAGCAGCGGTTTCAAGACGCATCTGCCTATGCGCGGAATGCGGCCAAGACCCAGCCAGTCTACGCTGAGCTCGCCAAAGCGACGATGAGGACCGCCTATAACATCGCGCTCTCCGATTGGTTCAACTCGCCGGTGGTGCACCGGGCACAGCAGAGGGATGAGAGGATCTTCGTCGAGGCGAGTGACAATGTGATGGTGGCGAAGGTGGTGATTACGATGTTGGATGAGGAGGGGAATATCGTCGAAATGGGCGAAGGGATAAGGGGAGAGGGAGATTGGTGGGAATATATCCCGAAGACCACCGGTGAGACGGTCATAGTAGAAGCGTGGGATCTGGCACGGAATGTGACGAGACATAATTTTGCAAAACCTTTAGAGTTTACGGAAAGACAATAACCAAAAGATTTGTTAGGCGAGCTAACGGGAGTGCAAAGGTTTTTTCCCCGAGGGTAGATATAATGTGTGAGGTTCAAGTTGGGTGCCATGACTTGATTACCTCCTTGTAGAAGCCCTGCGGCTCGAACTAGCGCTAGTTCGAGCCGCAGTGGTTTAAACCCCCTCTGCCCGCTGGGCACCTCCCCCAAATCCGACATAAAGACTTTTGATAGTTACTATGCTTACGCTTGTCGTATTTGGGGAGGACAGGGTGGGGGTCTTTGCAATGATTTTCACCT
>DAINRK010000308.1:0-5883 GCA_036741855.1 Anaerolineales bacterium | reverse complement strand
ATGGGGCGCGGGTGAACATCCTGTTCAATGGATTGAAGTTGACTTGCAGGGCAGCTATCGCATCACGGAGATTCGCTTGCTGGTCGCTCAATACCCCGCCGGGAATACAATCCATCCCGTGCAAGTGAGAGCATCTTCAGCGGAGGCTTATCAAACCATTCATGAATTCAACGGTTCAACCAGCGATAATGATTGGCTCGTGTTCAAGCCCGATGTACCCTTGGAAAATGTAGCCCAGATCCGCATTCAGACGACCCTCAGTCCCTCTTGGGTGGCATGGAAAGAGATTCAAGTCTACGGCGAAGCAATGACGCCATAACCGGAGAAATGAAAATGGAAAGTATTGCTCGTTTCTTAGTAATTGGTGGGATTATCTTAATCCTGATTGGTGGAGGAGTGTACCTGGCGGCGAAGTTTGAAATTCCGTTGGGGAGATTGCCTGGAGATATTCGCATTGAGGGAAAAGGTGGGTCGTTTTATTTTCCCCTTGCGACTTCGATTTTAGTTTCGGTCTTGTTGACAATTTTATTGAATGTAATAGCAAGGCTGTTGAGAAAATAAATTTTTGCAGGAATAAAATGGAATATCAAACTTATAATTGGTTTTCGTTCTATTTTTTTGTTGCTTTGGCGATTACATTGTTTTCCCAAGCTTATATGAATCTCGTTGTCAAAAAAGTCTCTGGATTTGGCTTCGATAGATTAGTACTTCTTTACGTGCAGTTAACTAAAGGCTGGTCGGCTTTGCATAAGGCACAAAAGCTTTTAGGCAAAGATCCAAAAAGGATTCGATATTTTGGATTTACTGCGCTAATTAGCGCTTTTGTTGCAATGTATACAGCATCTGACATATATAGCAAATACCTCGCTGGCGGAAATTGAAAACCTCCGATTTCGACTACAACCTCCCTGAATCTTACATCGCGCAGACTCCCGCCGAGCCGCGCGATTCATCGCGGTTATTGGTCTTACATCGTGACACTGGAGAAATAGAACATTGTATCTTTCGAGATGTCACAGATTATCTGCGCGCGGGGGATTTACTTATATTGAATCAAACGCGTGTCATCCCCGCACGCATCTTTGCACGCAAAGAGACAGGTGGGCGAGTTGAATTGCTCCTCCTACGCCACCGCGATGAATTGACCTGGGAGGCTTTGGTGGGTGGTAAAGGTTTGCGCGTAGGCAGGTTGCTAAAAGTGGAAGATGGACCTAAAGTTGAGGTGATTGAAATACTTGATGCTTCAGAACGTCTTATCAAATTTTCTGAACCCATTGAGCCTTATTTTTCAAAGGTAGGGAATGTCCCATTGCCACCTTATATTCATGAGAAATTAGATGATCCTGAACGCTATCAAACCGTCTACGCGCGCGAGCCGGGCTCTGCCGCCGCTCCAACCGCTGGACTCCATTTTACGCCGCGTCTGTTAGAGGAGTTGCAAGTCAAAGGTGTGAAGATCGACTTTGTTACATTGCATGTTGGGCTGGATACATTTGCACCAGTCACCGAAGATGACCCGAAAGCACACAAGATTCACACTGAATGGTGTGAGTTGTCAGAGGAAACTGCGGATGCCATCAATGAAACTCGCGAGAGAGGAGGACGTGTCATTGCAGTGGGAACGACCTCTGTAAGGACACTCGAAAGCGTCGCAAACGTGGCGCAGGGTGCTCTACCACCTTACGTTGGACCCACTTCCCTCTTCATACTGCCCGGTTATCAATTCAAAGTTGTAGACGCAATGATCACGAATTTTCACCTGCCCAAATCGACTTTGCTGATGTTGGTCAGCGCCTTTGCGGGAAGAGAAAAGATTCTTGAAACGTATAAGACCGCGGTCGAAGAAGGTTATCGCTTTTACTCGTTTGGGGACGCGATGTTAATTTTATAGTTGTTGGATGAGGAGCGATTCTTAAGCTTCTTCAAGCCGTTTTTATAAACTGATTTCATCATCAATGGGACTACTATATCTGCGTTGAAGAGCGCCATTCGTGTGGTCGTGCGATCGAGTGGGGGATTCGGCTGGCGGTGTGCTGGCATAGATTTTGAGTCGGCTAGAGTCACTTCTGAAATGGCAAATCCTTCACCATCGTCAGGTGCGCGTTCAGCCAAAGTATGTCCATGTGCGTCCACGACTTTACAGCTTGGAATCATCTCGCAGGACAGTTGTAATCCTTCTGCTTTGGGTAATAACTTGATGAGACGCGGCTCGAATAGGATAAAACTTCTGAGAAGTGCACGTGCTTTGGGGATGTGCGTTCGAACTCGTCCGCTGGCGCCAGAATTGAGGACAGGTACCCCCAACCATTTGGCTTGCTGGTTGACCATCTCGCCGAAAAATTGTCTGCCCACGTCTTTGATAGAGCTCATCGATCCCAGATCGTTGAAATCTAATTTCTCCTCATTTGGAAATTCATAGGATGTTCCATCTGGCGGACAACTTGCGATCACGATCATATCTGCCTTGCCTGCGTATTGTTTCCACATATCCACATGGCCAAGATCCCAGCAGATCATTAAGCCCAGATCGCCTAGTTCGGTCTTTGCGACGGTCATTCCGCGTCGTCCGCGGAAGTAGGCGCGCTCCCATGCCCACGGATAGTTCTTGTCATAACGCCACATCTGTCCGCTGGGGCTAAAGAGAAGCATTGTGTCATATATTTCGTTGCGCTCAAGAATCATAAGCGCCCCCGCAAGGTGAATACCCAAACGCGCGGCACTAGCTTTCATCCACGCGCTGGTTATGCCGTCGAGTGGTTCCGCTAATTCGTAATTGTCATCGGTGTAAGCGTATCCTGTATTGAACAGTTCAGGCAGGACAACTAGTTGCGTGCCCGCCTGCGCGGCTTGTGCAACGATCGTTTCGGCACGCTCCAGGCGCTCACCCACGGGCGCAGGCATTGCGTCCATTTGTATGGTTGCGACTTTGATTACTCTGGGCATTTTGTTTTCCTCCGTTTGCGAATGCTACAGGCGAATCGTAAAAATTATAGCATGGTAAGTAATCTGCCCTGTTTTCTTATCTCAATCTGATTGAGCATTACAATTACCCGATGGATCATTCACTGGCTTCTCTCAATAAAGAAATCATCGCATGCCGGAAATGCCCACGTCTGGTCGCATGGCGTGAAGAAGTCGCGCGTGTGAAGCGCAAGGCATATAAGGATCAGGAATATTGGGGGAAACCAGTGCCTGGCTTTGGTGATCCTAAGGCGCGAGTGCTTGTGGTTGGCTTGGCGCCCGGCGCGCATGGCTCGAATCGCACCGGACGTGCATTCACCGGCGATGCATCGGGTGGGTTTATGTATCCGGCGTTGCATCGCGCTGGGTTCGCGAATCAACCGACGGCTGTGTCAAGAAACGATGGACTTACTTTGACTGATTTATATATCGCCGCGTCAGCTCGGTGTGTTCCTCCGGATAATAAGCCAACGCCGGAGGAGCTAAATAATTGCCAACCCTATCTCGAACGCGAGCTTCAAATTTTGAGTCCAAAGGTGATCGTATGTTTAGGGAGGATCGCTTTTGAAAGAATTCTAAAAATATATGGTGTTCGTGATTCATCTCTAAAATTTGGTCACGGCGCGCTGTACAAACTGAACGCTCACCCACTGGTGACTGATCACTGGTTACTTTGTTCCTATCATCCAAGCCAGCAAAATACACTCACAGGAAAGCTCACAGTGCAGATGTTCGATGATATTTGGGCGAAGGCAAAGGAATTGCTTCAAAATCACAAAGAGGTAATAGACCGGCCCAACAAGGCATCTGCTTGATATGGCACTCGGACAAATCGCATTTCTTGGATCTGGTGAGACCTCCCTGGCAGGTGGGCGTATTTTTGAAGCTCTCGCGCGCAATATCGATGGGGCTCTCCGCATTGCGTTGATGGAAACACCTGCGGGTTTTGAGTTGAACTCATCGCAAGTTGTTGGGCGCGTGGGTGATTTTATGAAGACGCGTTTACAAAACTATAAACCTATAGTGGATACCATCGCCGCGCGCAAAAAAGATTCTCCATATAGTCCCGACGACCCTGAAATCATCAAACCTCTATTGTATGCAAACATGATTTTCATGGGACCCGGCAGCCCAACGTATGCGGTGCGACATTTGAAAGATACGCTGGCCTGGGATGTTATCCGGGCGCGGCATCGTCTTGGGGCAACACTGGTGTTTGCCTCTGCCGCGACAGTTTCCATTGGTGCTCATGCCTTACCTGTTTATGAAATCTATAAAGTGGGTCAGGATGTGCATGTGGTGGATGGATTGAATCTATTTTCTGATTTTGGATTGCATATTTCTTTCATTCCTCATTGGAACAATACAGATGGAGGGGCAGACCTCGATACCAGTCGCTGCTTCATCGGTATGGATCGTTTTGCAGAATGGTGTAATCTCCTCCCCTCAGAAAATGAAACCATCGGCTTGGATGAACATACTGGCATAATCCTGGATTTTGAAACTGGACTCTGCGAAGTGAGTGGAGTTAGTTCGATTTCATTGGTGCGAGATTGTGTCCATGAGATGTATGCCTCCGGCGCGAAATTTCCACTGAGTGAGTTGGGTGAATTTCGAATTCCAGATCCAATTGAAAAGGATATCCCTTCGGATGTTTGGGATATGGTGATGAATGCTCCTCCACTTGAAGAGGATGGACCGTCGCATGAAATCATTGCATTGGCGGAGCAACGCCTTTCGGAGCGCGCAAAAAAGAATTGGGCAGAGTCTGATAAATTGCGCGACCAAATCACCGAGCTTGGATGGACGGTACAGGATTCAAAGGATGGATATAAGTTAGTAAAAAATTAATCTGTTGTTTGCCATGGCGACGCGGAGACACGGAGAATTATTTTTCTCGGTGTCTCCGCGTTTTCGTGAAGCATACTCGAAAAGTGCCTTGCTTATTTCTGCGATAAAATGAGGACGACTCTTTTATACAGGAGACTCCCATGCGCGCAGTGGACATCATCATCAAAAAAAGAGAAAAGGGCGAACTGTCTCGTGAAGAGATTAAGTTCTTCATTGAGGGATTTGTTTCGGGGGAGGTGCCAGACTACCAGGCTTCTGCATTTGCAATGGCAGTTCTCCTCAACGGCATGACCGCGCGTGAAACAACCGATCTGACTCTTTCCATGGCTCATTCGGGTCAGCTGCTGGATCTGCGCGATGTGGTGGATCTGGCAGTCGATAAACACTCATCGGGCGGTGTAGGAGATAAGACGAGTATCGCTGTGTTGCCGATTGTCGCGGCATGTGGACTCCCGGTGGGGAAAATGTCTGGGCGTGGACTGGGCTTCAGTGGCGGCACGCTCGATAAGCTGGAATCTATCCCAGGTTATCGCGTAGATTTAACCACTGAAGAATTCAAACAGCAGCTCAAGGAAAAAGGAATCGTGCTCACGGGTCAATCACTTGACCTTGCGCCCGCTGACGGAAAACTCTACGCACTTCGCGATGTGACAGGAACGGTGCAATCCATTCCTCTCATTGCTTCATCCATTATGTGTAAAAAGCTGGCAGCAGGTGCGCAGGCCATCCTGCTCGATGTCAAAACGGGAAATGGTGCGTTCATGGAAACTCTCGACGAAGCGCGGGAACTTGCAAGACTCATGGTGGACATCGGCAAATTGGCGGGTCGCGAAGTGATAGCCCTTCTTTCTGACATGAACCAGCCTCTTGGATATGCCGTCGGAAACTCATTGGAAGTTATCGAGGCGATTGAAACGCTCAAAGGAAAAGGACCGGAGGACTTCCGCGAACACTGCCTGCATGTCTGTGAAAATTTGCTGGTTTTGGGTAAACGTGTAAAGGAATTAAGCGAAGGCCGTGCTCTGGCAGAAAAGGCTATTGCGGATGGTCTGGCGCTTGAAAAACTGCGCA
>DAINRK010000307.1:0-5885 GCA_036741855.1 Anaerolineales bacterium | reverse complement strand
GACCATGGAATACTCGAAGGCGCGCATGATGGAATCGTTTATATTGACACCTCCACGATCAAACCTGTCTCCGCGCGCATGATCGCGGAAGAATTATCCAGGAGGAATGTATTTGCCCTGGATGCTCCAGTCTCCGGCGGGGATATCGGTGCTCGTAATGCGACACTCACGATCATGGTCGGAGGGGACGCGTCTGCGCTGGAAAAAGCGATGCCAGTTCTAATGGCGATGGGAAAGACTGTCACTCATGTCGGTGACTCGGGCGCAGGACAGGTAGCCAAAGCGGCAAACCAGATCATGGTCGCCGCGCAGATGGTGGCGATGGGGGAATTACTTGTCTTCTCGAAGAAGGCAGGTGTGGATCCGCGCAAAGTAGTGGATGCGATCAAAGGCGGCGCCGCTCAATGCTGGACTCTCGACGTCAAGCCGCCGCGTTTGTTTGAGGGCAATCGCAATCCGGGCTTTAAAGCCCATATGCAGTTGAAGGATTTGGGAATCATCCTGGATACTGCCAAAGAATATGATGTCCCTATTTCCTCAACAATTGAAAACACAAAACTCTTTCAACAAATGATTGACTTAGGCATGGGTGAACTTGATAACTCCGCGGTTGTAGGTGTGATCGAAAAGCAGGCGGGTGTTGAAATTGTTTAAGAGCAAACCGGTGGTTGAGTAGTGGCGCCGTTCGTTGGCGCCACGTATCGAAACCACATCGTAACAGAAAATACTTTGCTTAGTGGTGGTCTCGATATGCCCTTCGCAACAAACGCTCAGGGCTACTCGACCACCTTAGATAAATCAAATGAAAAAATATTTTCCCCTCATCCGTGATTCATTCCTCATTGTCCTTGCCGCGTTGATTCAGGCTCTCTCCCTGCGGCTGTTCTTTATCCCTTCCAAACTGGCGTTCGGCGGCGTGAGCGCGATTGCACAACTCATCAATCACTTCACCGGCTGGCCCATTGGCTTGATGATCTTCATTGGCAACGTCCCGTTGTTTGCCCTGGGCTGGCGTTATTTAGGCGGACGGGCGTTTGTCGTACGGACAGCAATCGCCATCTTTACCTATTCCCTTTTCACTGACCTCTTGCTACAAACTCCTCTCTTTGGACCGAATGGCGCGGGAACGGTACTCATCAATGATCTCAAAGGTGACATCTTCCTGAATGCACTCTATGGCGCAATCGTAAGCGGAATTGGTTATGGTCTTGTGTATCGCGCGCGGGGAACAAGCGGTGGCTCCGATATCCTTGCGCGTATCCTCAATAACTGGCGCGGCATTCCCATCACGCAAAGTTATTTGATCGTTGATACGGCTGTCATCCTTGGGGCAGGGATTGTCTTTGGCTGGAAAGAAGCCTTATACGCGCTGATCGCACTGTATGTAAGTGGTCTGGTCGCAGAAACCACGCTTGAAGGAGGCGGAACGATTCGTACGGCGATGATTGTCACCAGTGAAGCCGACAGCGTTTCGCAACGCGTGCTCGAAGAGCTCGAGCGCGGTGTCACTGTCCTCGAAGGGGTTGGTGCATATACAGGAGCGGATCGTCCTGTTTTATATTGTGTCATTACTCGTGCTGAAGTGGCAACCCTAAAAGCAATTGTGCATGAAGTTGACCCAAACGCATTTATGGTCATTGGCGTGGCACACGAGGCCTTGGGCGCGGGATTCAAACCGTTAAAGACGTAAGGCGCGATACTTGTCCTGAGCCTGTCGAAGGGTTATCTCGCCTTACGTTTCGATTTTATTCGATACCCCAATCGTTGCATTGCATTCTCGTCATTACGCCAGTCTTTCAACACTTTCACACGTAATTCCAAAAACACCTTCCGCCCGCTCATCTCTTCGATTTCCTTGCGGGCTCCGGAACCAATTGCTTTCATCATCCTGCCGCCTTCGCCGATCAAAATCCCTTTTTGCGAATTGCGCTCCACAAAGATCGTCGCCGCGATGTAGAGCATTCCGTTCTCGCGCTCGGCGAATTCATCGACGCGCACACCAACTCCATGCGGAACTTCATCGCGTAAATGATGCAGACATGCTTCACGGATCAAATCTGCTGCGATGTCGCGCTCATAGGAATCCGTCACCTGCTCTTCGTCGAATTCGGGCGGGCGGATGGGACTAAGCGATATCAATAATTCCTTCAATTGATCCAGATTTTGATTCTGCGTGGCAGAGATGGATATGACCCTAGCCTCTTTCTTAAGCGTCGCCTGATACGCTTCGAGACGCGCGCTCAACGCCTCAGCAGGGACCAGGTCCATCTTGTTCGCGGCAAGCACGAGAGGAGTCCGACGCGGTGTCTGGTTGAGCAGGGAAGCGATCTCTTTGTCCTCATCGGTTGGTCTGACAGATATATCCACCAGCCAGAGGATCACATCCACATCCTCAAGTGATTCTTCCGCCTCTTGATTCAAGAATTGACCCAGTTTATGGCGCGGGTTGTGCATGCCCGGTGTATCTACAAAAACAAGTTGAGCGGAATCGGTCGTGAGAATCCCAAGCTGACGTTTGCGCGTGGTTTGAGGCTTGGGCGAAACCGCCGCGATCTTTTGACCCAGCAGTGCATTGACCAGCGTGGACTTGCCAACATTGGGGCGTCCAATTATGGCGATAAAGCCAGAACGAAACTCTGTCATGGGATTCTTTCGTAAATGCGGATTTCAGGATTCACAAAGGCTATCTCCAATTGCGGAAGGAAGGGAGGCAGACGATATGAAAAATCTGCGATGAGTTTGTAGTGTGCAGATTCGCCTGCATCCAGTTGTCTGAAAAAATCACATTCCACTTGCATCAGTTCACAAGTATATGCGTTATCGAATTTATCTGATGTGAAACTATCGATCACAAGATAGGTTGTCCGGCGATCGTCCAAACCAGCTTCGCCGATGTTATATACATAGTTCTTACTCGTTAGTATGGGTTCGTCCGGCGTGTTACGGAAGTAGATCGGGTAATTATGTTCACGCTCAAAATAATTCTCAGGGATGGTTGGAGGGTATTCAGTATGCTCCAGCGAAGCACTAGCAGGAAGTGACGCGACGAAATTCGTCGCGGGAAGCCGCGCATCGTTGATAAAAAGCAACATAACACTGATCGAACGCGCAAGAGAGAAAAGGAGGATAAGTGCCAGGCCTGCCCCAATCAACTTTGGATAAATAGAATTTGCACCTGGTATTGCAAGCATATATAGATCGCGGATAAAAAGCGCGCTAAGAATGGCGAAGAAAGGCATGAGCGGCAAGAAGAAACGGGTAGGGTAATTGTATGAAGCCATGATGGGAAGATCTAACACAAGGATTGTAAGTAAAAGAAGTCCTCTATACTTTTCCTCATTTAACAACTTTGCTTGGTAAGCCCTTAGGATTTTATAAATTCCCCAAAGGAAAGCTGTCATAAACAGAAAGAATAATGGAAATCCGACCGCATCTAAAAAAACCGAATACTGTCCGACGATGCCCCTTACACTACCAGGTTGAACCCCATAGTTGGAGTTGTAGATCAATGCAGGGATGAGACGCTTAAAGTAGTAAGCCATCCATGTTAGAGCTTTGGGCGTGCCAACCGCGTAGCCAAGATAGGTCAATGCGCCGCCGATGAAAAGTGTCTCGAACGTGTTGAGAGAGGATTTTAAAATTTCCTTTTCTTCGGTCCACCAAAAAATGATAATCGGCACAAGTACAAGGGTAATCGCAATGTATTTGCTCGATATTGCCATCCCTGCCGCAAAGAATGCGGCATATAACCAGCCTCTATGATTCCTGGCGATATATTGCACGAGAAAAAAAATTGTCAGTGTGCAGAAGAATGTGACGAATGTATCGTTATGAGCAAAACGCCCATTATGAGACATTTCGCTCACTGAAAGCAATAGCAATCCACTTAGCGCAGAAATAAGAACGTTGTATCCCATTCTCCGGGGAATGAGATAAGTCAGCATAATCGTGAAACCCGCCAGCACGGCGGAGAGAATGCGCGCGCCGATCAAAACCTCTTTAGATGTTCCCCCTAGTGCTGCGAGGATTTTGCCCAGCCAGTACATGGCATAAATGGGCAGATGCGGATGATTGAAATTTGCGGCGTCGAATTCCGTCCCCTCATAAAGCCCTTTTAGAGCGATGTATACGACTTCATCCGGATGCCAGATGCTTGGCGCGCCCCATGCAATGCCGGGCAAAGTAAATATAAGGAATAGCGCAAACAATAAAAGTGGGATGATGAATTCATATTTTTCCAGGAACGGAGTGTCCGTGACAGAAACAGACTTCATCATCCCATAATTTTACGCCTCTTTTGGGACGACCCTGCGGACCGGCTGCCAGTTGACAACTGCCAGGCTGGCAACGATCAATATTGATCCAACGAGTAGCTGCCATGATAACTGCTCGTTCAAAAAGATCACTCCCAAAAGGACTCCGCCGACTGGGAAGAGATACGTCACCAACGACGCGCGCGTGGGACCTACCTCGTGGATCAGATACCAGAGCATGATCACTGCCAGACCCGAGCCCAGAATGCCCAGAAAAAGAATCGCGATCCAGGTAATAGGTAAGTCTGGGAAGTCGAAGGGCCTTTCCGTCAGTGGACCAACGACCCACATAAAGATCGTGGATGTAATGAGAAACATGGCACCTCGTACTGAGCCTTCAACGTTCTGTGTAAGTTTTCGCCCAAAAACTGCACTCCCAGCGTAAAAGAGGGAGGCGAGGATCACCGCTGCTTGTCCGAGTATCGAATTTTGCGCACCTGCTGTAAGGTCTTTGCTCATCAGGACAACCACTCCTGCAAAGCCTATCAGCAGCCCCAGAGCTTTTTGAAAAGTAATCTTATCGTCCTGCAGTAAGAAGTGAGCGATGAGAATGGTGAATAATGGAGTAGTCGCGTTAAGGATTGACGCGACAGCCGAGTCAATCGACTGTTCGCCCCAGGAAATAAAGAAGATGGGGATTGCCAGGCTAGTAGGACCTAAGACGGCAAATACACCTAGAGTTTTCCAGTCAAGCGGCCATTTCACTTTTTGGTAGATGCCAATGATGGTAGCGGTGATGGCACCAAATAACATACGGAAAGCGACCAGCGCCATAGGCCCGATATCCTGCACGCCGATCTTGATCCACAGGAAGGAGGAGCTCCAGATAGCGCCGAGAAGTATAAATACGATCCAATGTTTGGTTTTCAAAGAATCTCCTTTCTAATGTAGCTGAGAACAACAACGTTACGATGAATTGAGGTAGAGAAATATTACGCGATTGGTCAATTCTATGAAGTCCCAGCGTGTTTGCCGACCCGATTCTTGCTCTTTTTCTCAAGGAGAGGGTTTTTAATTTGACGTATAATATTAAAATCCATTAGTTGTATAGTCGATAGAAGGTCTCATGGCCAATCAAACAACCCGGCCGTTAAAAGTGTTCCTCTGTCACGCCTCGGGGGATAAGCCTGCTGTCCGTGACCTGTATAAACGCTTGCTTGCAGAGGGAGTGGATGCCTGGTTGGATGAAGAAAAACTTCTTCCGGGTCAGGATTGGAATGATGAGATTTTGAAAGCATTGCAGGAATCTGATGCAATTATCATTTGTTTGTCCAAAACTTCAGTATCGAAAGAGGGCTATGTTCAACGTGAAATTAAGGAAGCTTTGGAAAAAGCCAAGGAAAAACCTTCTGGAACGATTTTTGTTATTCCATCCAAATTAGATGACTGCGAAATACCAAATTATCTCAGGCAATGGCAGTGGGTAGATTTATTTGCCGAAAATGGACATGAACGACTAATGCGCTCGTTGAAGCTGCGAGCAGATAGGGTAGGCGCTACGATTGAACCATCGGGATATGAAAGTGAAGACAAAGAAACGGAGCGCCGGCTCGACCAGCTTTATACAGAGGG
>DAINRK010000306.1:0-5887 GCA_036741855.1 Anaerolineales bacterium | reverse complement strand
CACGTGGACCGTGTCGCTTGTCCATGGCTCATCACCCGTTTCATTGATAATGAAGCGGAATTTTTGTTCGCCCCCACCAGCCAGATTGAACAAATCGTCAAAGAGACTGGCGCGATTCCCTTCGACACACCTGGGGTGGAGTTAGGTCACGGCTCGGATGGACGTTGCTCCTTCGAGTCCATCATACTCAAATATGGACTTAAAGAGCCGGGCCTGTTACGACTGGCAAAGATCGTTCACGCCGCGGATGTATCTCAGGATATTGATACGGACCCAATCGCGCGTGGACTCGAAGCGATTGCAAGCGGCTACAGTCTGCGCTTCCCTGAGGATATGGAAAATCTCGAACATCAATTTGAAGTCTACGACGCATTGTATGCATGGTGCCGCATGGAAGTTGCGAAGGGAACATGAGCCTAAAACTGAAAGGCTATATTCTTCTCCCTGCGCACAAGCAGGCAGGCGGGTTTGATCATGCTGCCGTTCATCGGGGCAACCGCCAATTATATGTGGCACATACAGCGAACGATGCGGTGGATGTCATTGATTGTATTTCCGACCGTTATTTGCACTCCATTCCTGACTTGACCGGTGTAGCGGGCGCCCTCGTATCCGACGAGCGTAATCTGGTGTTCACCTCCAACCGCGGCGAAGATACTGTGTCTATCTTTTCACCTGATACAGAAGATAAGGCAAGTAAAATCGGAGTTGGAATTCGCCCCAATGGACTTTCCTTTGACCCAAAACGTGGATTGCTTCTTGCAGCCAATGTCGGTAACCCTGATATTCCGAATTCCCATACGCTTTCAATTGTGGATATCCAACGTCGCCAGATGATCCATTCCATCCCTGTGTCTGGACGTACGCGCTGGACGATTTTCGACCCTGTTTCGAATTGTTTCTATGTCAATCTTGCGGATCCATCGGAAATTGTTGTAGTAGATTCAGCGAATCCGACACGTGTGACGCGTTCGATAGAGATCCCGGCCAAAGGTCCGCATGGACTCGATTTTGATCCAGCTACGAATCGACTCTTTTGTGCGTGCGACGCGGGCAAGCTTTTTGCGCTGGACGCATCATCAGGAAAGATTACACTCGAAGCCGAATTGAGCGGTACACCCGATGTCATCTTTTTTAGTTCCGCGTTGAAACATCTTTATGTTGCAATTGGAGATCCGGGCGTGATCGACGTGTTCGAAACTGATTCACTCAGGCACATTGAAACGATCTCGACCGAGAAAGGCGCGCACACCCTTGGCTTTGATGCGGCTCAGCACAAGCTATATGCGTTTTTGCCCGAATCGCATCGTGCCAGTATTTATCTCGACGAATAACAGTAGGAGTCATAGATGCAACAAAAAAGCTTGCCAATGCAAAGCCAGGACGAACAAATGCCTTCCTCGCGCGAAGTTTTCTTATATTTTCTCCTGCTGGGTTTCATCAATATTGGCGGACCAGTGGCTCAAATTTCCATGATGTATAACAAAATGGTCGAGCGCAGCCATTGGCTTTCGAATGATCGCTTTGTCAGGATCATGGGTTTTGCGCATATGCTGCCAGGACCGGAGGCATTGCAACTGGCTATCTACGTGGGTTATCTCAAGAAAGGAATTCTTGGCGGGATTCTTGCCGGGCTGACCTTTATCATCCCCGGCGCTGTTGTAATGGTGGCATTGAGTTATTTGTATGTCACTTATGGTAATCTGCCGCAAGTCAATGATGTGTTATATATCTTGAAGCCTGCAGTGCTTGGAATCATTGCTGCGGGAATTATCAAGCTGGGTCGAGCCGCGATCAAGAATACATGGCTGGCGGCAATTCTTGTTGCGTCCATCCTCACGATGCTCTTCCTCAAAGTAGACTTTCTCGTTGTTCTTTTGCTTGCAGGACTCGTGAATTTATTGGTTGCCGAAGGCCTGCCGCGCGGGAAGAGATGGCCAGGAATCGCATCTGTTTGGGTTGGCGGTCTGACAAGTGCACTGGCGGTGGCGGATGAGCGATGGCTGCAAATGGCCTGGTTATTTCTAAAAACCGGACTCTTTAGTTTTGGCGGCGCCTATGCTTCCCTCGCCTTCATACAGCGAGGCGCAGTGGATCAATATCACTGGTTGACGGTTCCACAACTGCTGGACGGGGTGGCACTGAGCGTGGCGACGCCTGGACCTTTTATGCTGTTTGCTACCTTCGTCGGCTTTCTGGCAGGTGGGATTCCGGGGGCTCTCATTGCAACTTTTTTTATCTTTCTCCCATCCTTCATTTTTGTTATTGCAGGCGCGCGCTATATTGAGCTTGTTCGTAATAATCGCTTTGTTCAAGCCTTTCTCGCCGGAGTCAGTGCGGCAGTCGTAGGTGTCATCCTGGTGGTTTCTCTTGAGTTGATTCCTGGCGCATTGGTCGGTTTACCAAGCATTCTTATTTCCTTGCTAGCTTTTGCCGCGATCACCTTTCTCAAGGTTGACGTAGCGCGGGTGGCGGTCGGCGCGATCCTCGCTGGAATTGGTTATGCGGTTTGGCACGCGATCCAACTATGAATCCAGGTTCCAATATCCCTCTGCTCTTCTCTACGCGCATCATCCGGCTCTTTTGTTATGGATTTCTGTCTGTTGTCCTTGCACTGTATCTTTCCGAAATAGGGTTAACCGAAACGCAAATCGGGTTGTTGTTCACGCTCACGCTTGTCGGCGACGCGGTCATTACATTGTGGCTCACTACATCTGCAGACCGGTTTGGCAGAAAACGCACTTTGCTACTGGGTGCGTTCTTGATGGCTGGAGCTGGAATCGTCTTTGTCATAACTCGACAATACATCCTCCTGGTACTTGCGGCAGTCCTCGGTGTGATCAGTCCAGCCGATAAAGACATAGGACCTTTCCTTTCTGTCGAACAGGCCAGCCTATCACATCTCATATCAAACGAAAGGCGTACTCAGGTATTCGCCTGGTATAACCTTGCTGGATCTTTCGCGTCTGCCGTTGGTGCTCTGGCAGGCGGTTGGCTCGCAGAGGGATTGCAAAACAGCGGATGGACCGCGCTCGAATCTTATCGCAGCATATTAGTAGGATATGCGCTTGGAGGATTCCTGCTCGCATTCCTCTTTCTTAATCTGACGCAATCTGTCGAAGTTGAACAACCACAACAGGAAGAGATACCGCGCGTGCTTGGTCTGCATCGCTCGCGCAATGTTGTGTTCAAATTAAGTGGGTTGTTCGCTATGGATGCATTCGCAGGAGGCTTGCTTGTTCAAAGCTTTCTTGCGTATTGGTTTCACATCCGCTTCGGTATTGACTCGGGTCTGCTTGGCAGCATCTTCTTCGGGGCAAATATCCTGGCAGGTATTTCAGCATTACTAGCCGTCCGTATTGCAAATAAATTTGGGTTAATCAATACAATGGTCTTTACACATATCCCTTCAAGCATTTTCCTCATGCTCGTTCCATTGATGCCTACCTTGTCTCTGGCAATCGTACTGTTGCTGCTGCGCTTCAGCATTTCGCAGATGGATGTCCCCACGCGTCAATCCTACACGATGGCTGTTGTCGCGCCCGATGAGCGCTCCGCCGCCGCAGGTGTCACTGCCATTGCTCGCTCTGTAGGCTCCGCAGTCTCTCCCGCGCTGACCGGGCTTCTCTTTAGCATTCCCGCGTTATTCAACCTTCCATTCTTCCTCTGTGGAGGATTGAAAATTATCTATGATCTTTTGTTATATCGAGAATTCCGCACTGTAAAGCCCCCAGAGGAAATTTAATATGCTTTCGCAGGGTCTGAGACCCTGCGAGAACGATATGCGATATTACACAGCCAAATTACCCATTTCCATAAACGCATTGACCACACACGGATCAAAATGTTTCCCAGAATCTGCCTGAATATGTTCAAGAACCACATTTTGTGGAAGCCCCTTACGGTACGGGCGATCTGAAGTTAATGCGTCCCACACATCAATCACCGGGAAGATGCGCGCAGCAAAAGGTATATCTTCTCCCTTAAGGCCGCGCGGATAACCGGTCCCATCCCATTTTTCGTGGTGACAGTAGGGTATATCAATCGCGGAGCGAAGAAATTCGATCGGGTTCAACATCTCATAGGCGTAGACAGGATGCTTCTGAATTAACTTTCTTTCGTCATCTGTAAGCGGACCGGGCTTTAACAAAATTCCATCGGGGATCGCCATCTTGCCGATATCATGTAAAAGCGCGCCGCGCGTGACATGCACCATCTCGTCATCGTCAATGCCCATGGAGCGTGCCAGTTTTTGTGTCAGGACTGTCACACGTTGGGTATGACCTTCTGTCTCTTTATCGCGCATGTCCAATGCACGCACCCAGCCATTTAATGTGGCTTCATAAGCGACTTGCAACTCCAGATTGGCCGCTTCCAGCTGAAAATTGGTTTTCTTTAGGTTTTCAAACAGCCGCGCGTTATCAATTGCTACAGCGGCCTGGTCCGCAAAGGCATTGATCAGGGCGAGATCACTCTCCCGGAAAATACCCGCATGGGCACGGTTATCCACATAAATCACACCGATCAAATCGTTCTTGATCTTCAAAGGCGCGCACAGGATTGACCGGAGTTGATAGGCCGCCACACTGATTTGATTTTCAAAGCGGGGATCCTGCTGTGCATTCGTGGTCAAAATGGACTCACCCGATGCAGCCACTTTTCTCATGATGCTATTGCTGACCTTGAGAATCTCTTGATCCACATTATTGTGAGCAATGCCGCGCGCCATGCTGACCATTAACTCTCCATTAGGCTCGCGCAGCATCAGGAAACCGCGTTCGGCGCGCATCAAGGCGATCAGCGTATCCATCACTTCTTCGAGCACACGCTCCAGTCCAAGGGATGAGTTGATCGTGCGACCGACGCCCATCAATGCTCCCAGCTGACTCTGCCTGACTTGCAAGTGAGAATTGATGCCATCCTCCAGCTTCTGCACTGTTTTCGAAACGCGCGTCAAATCCTGTATGGCGGTGGAGACGATGGGATTCCCTGCCCTCGAAAGACCATCCATCACATTCATCAGAAGGATATTCACATCCTGAAATTGCCGTTGTATTGATTGAATATCAACCGCTTGTTTTATCATGCCTGGCTCCCATATTTCAGATTACATTCAGATTTTGTCGCCGCATTAGTCTCTCAACTGCAAAGAATTTCCGAATCCAGCAATTCAATTTATCCCCTGCAAAAATATTCATCGAAACGATGCCTATCCGCAATACCAGTTATAATCTCCTCAGATGGATGTTCCCACCTACCTCAACCGCCTGCATTATTCCAATCCTGTAAAACCAGACGCCGAAACGCTGCATGGGTTACAACAGGCGCACATGATGTCGGTCCCGTTCGAAAATCTTGACATTGGACTAAAGCGTCGCATTCATTTAAGTGAAGAAGCTTTATGGAATAAAATCGTCATTCACAAACGCGGCGGCTTCTGCTACGAGCTCAATGGTCTCTTCGCGTGGTTGTTGAAGCAAATCGGCTTCGACGTGACATATCTCAATGCGCGCGTCTTCAACCATGCGGGAGAGCTCGGAATCGAGTTTGACCATCTTGCTTTGCTGGTACAGATTCCGAATCAGCCGAATCGTTGGCTCGCAGATGTTGGCTTTGGCGATTCATTCAATGAACCTCTGAGTCTTGAGAATAGCGGAGAACAGATACAGGGTCTGCGAGCGTATCGGTTGGAACGAATAATTGACCTTGATGGGTATATCACATGGCAAAAAAACTATGACGGCTCCTGGGAACGTCACTATTTCTTCGACCTGGAACCGCACAACTTCCCCACTGATTATGAAGCTGCCTGCCTCTATCACCAGACTTCATCCAAATCGAGCTTCACACGTGGAAGCATTATCAGCAGGGCAATACCCGATGGGCG
>DAINRK010000305.1:0-5888 GCA_036741855.1 Anaerolineales bacterium | reverse complement strand
TTTGCCTTTCAAATGAGAAAGGCACTACGACTTCTCTATTTATGAGAGGATCTACTCTATATGCAATGATTTTTTAAGGAGGGGATATACCAGGGTACTAGCACGACTTGCACAATTGAAATTGATTCATTGCCATATTGCTGGAAAGCTCTGCCTGCCGTCTGTAGAATTTTGGTTATCAAACCGGTAGGAGGCACCGACAATGTTCAAAACAAAAGTTCGTATCAAAATCGTATTGCTCATCGCTGCCCTGGTAATACAGGTAACCCCTGCAATGGCAGCACCTGTGGAGCAGCCAGCAGAGGCTGCCGCTCCAGGATGGATTGTGTCTTGTCAATATTCACATTCCCTTCCTGATGATCCAATCGTAGCTTTCCGTCAGCCAGGTGCATCTCATATGCATGATTTTGTAGGCGCAAGAACTACAGATGCATTCTCAACAGCCGACTCACTTGCAGCTGGCGGAACAACATGTGTAGTACCCGGCGACAAGTCATCTTATTGGGTACCGGCACTCTTTAAGAATGGCGTTCGCATTCTGCCCAATGGAGCCGCAAAACACGCGTTGTTTTATTATCGCAGAAAGGGCGCTCCCTCAGGGACAAATGTACAGCCATTTCCTATGGGACTCCGGATGATTGTTGGCAACGCAAGAGCAACATCCCCCCAGGAAAATCCTCAACTTGGCCGGGACATAATCTTCAAGTGTGGCCCCGGATCGACCACTAATCTTCCTGCTCCACCAACACAATGTTCTTCCGGGATCATGGTCGTGTCGTTAGTCTTCCCAAACTGTTGGGACGGGAGAAATCTCGATAGTCCGGATCACAAGTCACATATGGCATATCCATCAAGTAGCCGCTGTCCGAGTACGCATCCCGTTGTACTTCCGAGAATCGAGTCGTTTTTCCGGTATAGAGTAGGAACAGCGCCGATAGGTACCATCACATTTTCGTCCGGACCCTACTACACTGCACACCAGGATTTCTTCAATGCCTGGGACCCGAGAGTGTTACAGCAGCTCGTGACGAACTGTATGAATGCGATGGTCGATTGTGGAACGAATCCAACGGTGAACTGAGATCCCACTGACAGCAGAGCCAGCTCAGCCCGCACCATAAACATCGCAATAGGAGCTTTCGGATACAAGCTACAACGAATATCAATCCCGCCCATCAGAGGGCGGGATTGATTTCTATAAATTTTCTGTATAATACATAGCATCGTCATTTCAAAGTCATAGAGTATCTTATAAGGTAAGCTCGAAAACCAAAATGCATTACAACTAACAAAAGGAAGCGGCATGGACATTCAAACCGTAAAAATCGAAAAACCTGAAACAATCAATTTCATTCTTGGTCAGTCTCATTTCATTAAGACCGTGGAGGATATCCATGAAGTGTTGGTCAGCGCGGTGCCAGGAATCAAGTTTGGGCTGGCATTTTGTGAGGCTTCAGGAAAATGTCTCATCCGCTGGACAGGCACAGATCCGGAGATGATCGAGTTGGCAAAACAGAACGCGGAGGCAATTGGGGCAGGGCATTCGTTCATCCTGTTTTTAGGAGAGGGCTTTTATCCAATCAACATTCTGAACTCGGTCAAGCAAATACCTGAAGTGGCGCGGGTATTCTGCGCAACGGCGAATCCAACAGAAGTGCTCGTGGCGCAAACCGAACAGGGACGCGGCATTCTCGGCGTGGTGGATGGTTTCTCACCCAAGGGCATCGAGGATGAAGAAGGAATTGCCTGGCGAAAGGATTTTTTGAGGATGATCGGGTATAAGGTCAAATAGGTGACAGTTCCATCCTTTCTTCCTTACAATTCCCTGTTAGTATGAAAAAGTGAATGTGCAGCTACTCTCGGCGTGCTAAAATTGTGACACCGTCCTATTTGACCATTAAGTAGACATGACCACTCAACGAGCCCCGTCCAAGATCATTCCGCGTGCCTTCCCCGGCATCCAACTTCAGGAAATCGAAGAGTTGATCGCCAATAGCCAGGTACGTACGTATTCGGTGGGAACAATTCTTTGCCATGAAAACGCTATCGAAGACCGCTTTTATATGATCCTCGAAGGCGAAGTTGAAGTAACGAAGACCATTAACAATAATGAAATTCGTCTGCTCAAGACGCTTAGCCCGGGAGATTTCTTCGGGGAGATGGCTCTCATTCATAACGCGCCGCGCGCTGCCACCGTCACAGCAAAAACTGAATTGACCACGCTTGAGCTGGATAAGTCAGGTTTTGACCGCGTATTACACAATAGCAGCAGTATTGCGATGGCAATGGTCAGTGAGATAAGCAACCGCCTGCGCGCCAACGATCAAATGGCGGTGGACGACCTGCGCATTCGTGCGACTGAGCTGGCGAACGCGTACCAACGACTTGCAGAGCAGGAACTAGCGCGCAGTGAATTTCTCAGCAACGTCGCCCATGAACTCCGCACGCCTCTTATGATCGCAACCGGCTACTTACAGATGCTTCAGCGAGGCATGGTCAGTGGCGACCAACTCACAGCGGGGATCGATACGGTCGCACGCAATGTGCAACAAATCGCCTCGCTGGTCAACGACATCCTTTTCCTGCAGGAGATGGAGTTGGTCCTCCCGGAATTCCAGGCAGTGGATATGAATGAGGTTGCTCGTCAAGTCATCGAGCGATATAAATCCAAAGCCAGTGATCGCGGTGTGACCTTGCGCCTTGAGCCGAACCCAAGCCTGGCCCCGGCTATGGGCGACGCAAAATCGCTGGAGCGCGCCCTGATGGCGCTCGTCGATAATGCCATCAAATTCAGCCCCAAAGGCGGCGATGTAACAATGATATTGCGGGAAACCAAGGATTCCATTCTGATCGCGATAGAGGACCACGGAATCGGAATGTCCAAAGATACCATGCCGCGCATCTTCGACCGTTTCTACCACTTGGAACGACATGAAGACAATCTCTTCGGCGGCATCGGTTTGGGATTGTCGATCACACGCCAGGTCATCAAGCAGCATCAAGGAAGCCTGGAGGTAAACAGCGAGCCCGGCAGAGGCAGCACATTTACATTAACGCTCAAAAAATGGAAATAAGGAAATCGGGCGGTACGCAAAGCCTCCGCCCGATTTTATTTTCCAAATTCCACAATCAATCTTTCTTTTTCATCATAGTAAGACCGCGCGCTAAAAGGCGGGTCGCCGCGCCGCATGTGATGAATTTTTGATAATAAAATGGGCAAGTCTTCAACCACAGGCAATTCACCAAGTGCATCATAAGCAATCCATTCAGCTGTCCCTTCCTCAGTCGATTGTGCTTCACCGTCCCCTTCCGCGCACTCCCCGCTGAAGAGAAAGAGGCAGATACCCGTTTCGCCGGCATCAACGACTGTAGTGCCGCACAGCCATAGATCTGCGGTTAATCCTGTTTCTTCAAGCAACTCACGTTTAGCGGCCGAGAGAACATCCTCCCCTTTTTCTACATGACCGCCGAGTCCGTTGTATAGATTCGCCCACAGACGCTTTGTCGGCGCGCCCTTGAGCAGCAGATACGAATCTCCGTGCCGCAGGAAGATTGCCGTGCGCGGAATGAGAGTGTAGCGGTCGCGGGTCACGCCTTGATCGGAGAGGGGCATGGAGGAAAGTATATCGCATGAAATCAACAAGACCCAACAGATCTTGTTGTGGTTCAGTTTCATGTTTCAGTTGGAAAAGGCGTAAAATTCTTCCCTGGTAAAGACGTGCCCCACGGTAAGCCAAATTTACCGAGCAGAAAAAAAGAAGAGGAAACGTGAAACCAAAGAATAAATTCTGGATGGCGGTCTGGTTGATTATTTTCCTAGCGGCTTGTAATGGAAAGCCGAAGTTTATCAATCACCCAGCGCCAAATCTGACAGTTTCCTTTGATGTCTTCAACGACGATACGGCCATTGCCACTTTGGGCTGCGATGAAATCCAGGTACCATCGGGCCTTATCGGCGGACTGGACCCACCATATCCGATCGCCATCTGCGCAATTCGCATGTCGGGCGAGGTGGCAGAAGAGGTATGGGCTGAAATCGATAGTGGACAATTCTTTTACTACACAGGTGGTTTGTTGGGAAGCTACATCCGCTATGTCATTCAGCAAAACGGCGAATTCGTGTTGCTCAAGACAGAAGAGGATTTTCGGAAGCTATTTGCGCCAATCGAAACCCCTGATGAAGCCCTAAGTTATGTGCTGGCGGTCAAAAATCTGTCAGCGTATTATGGTCTCGAACATAATCAGGCTTATGAATATGAAGTTGACACAATCGAGGATACGTACGTCACCCCTGACACAGACGGCTATCGCGTCCATTTGTTTTATGATCAAGTTTTCGGGTGTGGTCCGCATTGGACATCCGAGGTAGATATGCATATTTCTGTTGAAGGAAAGGTGGAAGAAGTAGCCAGTAAGCCAATTTTCAGAGACCCGAACCTGGATGAATTGTGCGTAGACTAATTTTGATTGGGGCGACCCGGTACGTCGCCCCAATCAAATCATTTACGCTACCGTAATACTCTGATCCAGATATACATCCTGAATCGTATTCAACAGTTTCACACCTTCCGCCATCGGGCGCTGGAACGCTTTGCGTCCCGAGATGAGACCCATGCCGCCCGCGCGCTTGTTGATCACCGCCGTCGCTGCAGCTTCGGCGAAGTCATTTTCACCGGAGGCGCCACCGCTATTGATGAGACCGACACGTCCCATATAACAATTCGCGACTTGATAACGGCACAGGTCAATTGGGTGGTCGCTGCTCAATTCGCTGTACATGCGTTTATCCAGTTTGCCGTAAGAGCTGTCACCAGTGTTCAATGCAAGGAATCCACCGTTGTTTTCAGGGAGCTTTTGTTTAATGATATCCGCTTCGATCGTGACGCCGAGATGATTCGCCTGCCCGGTGAGATCGGCAGAGACATGATAGTCCTTGTCTGACTTGAATGCTTTATTGCGCAGGTAGCACCATAAGACGGTCGCCATACCCAGTTCGTGCGCGAGCGCGAATGCCTCAGCGATCTCAATCAGTTCACGATGTGAATCATCCGAACCGAAATAAATCGTCGCGCCCACTGCCGCTGCGCCCATTTCGTACGCCTGTTCGACCGTGCCAAACAGTATTTGTTCAAAATTGTTCGGATGGGTCAACAGTTCGTTGTGATTGATCTTAACAAGGAATGGGATTTTATGAGCATACTTGCGTGCGACGATTCCTAACACGCCAAACGTAGACGCGACTGCATTGCATCCACCTTCGATGGCAAGCCTAATGATGTTTTCAGGGTCGAAGTAATCAGGGTTTTTCGCGAAACTCGCACCACCCGAATGTTCGATTCCCTGGTCAACGGGCAGGATAGATAGATAACCAGTGCCGCCGAGCCGGCCGTTTTTATACATCCACGCCAGGTTGCCAAGTACACGATTGCTACGGTCAGATAGCATGAAAATCCGGTCCACAAAATCCGGACCTGGTAAATGCAATCGTTCCTTGGGTATCTTGGGTGAATCGAACCCAAGCAGTGATTCCGCTTTGTCACCCAATAAGGATTGAAGATCTGTAGTCATTTCGAGCGTCATTTTGTTCCTCCATATATGCTCAAGCTACCGTCTCGAATCTACCCGACAGCACTGTGAGCATAAGAATTTGCGTTTTCTTGATTATAACCAGAAACTCAGGCTATAATGTACTTGAAATTTGTCCTTGTTCCAGCAGTTCAACTGCTGGAATAGCAGTAATGTATTGATGCGACTTCCTCTCCAGGAACACGTATATCATCGCAGGAGACACACATGGACGACTTCTTTCAAAAAGTAACCAGCCAGCAAGACCCATTCAAGAGATTAGCATCAATCATCCCAGGCTTTAATGGATACATCGAAAGACA
>DAINRK010000304.1:0-5889 GCA_036741855.1 Anaerolineales bacterium | reverse complement strand
AAACAAGTAAGAATTGTAAAATAGCGGCGTCATTGTTCGTAGCCCATGGTCACTTACAATTATTGCTCCTGTCTATAGCGGGGTTCATCGCCACAGCCTGAGACATCCTTGCCGATAAGCAGTCAACGACTCAGGATGGTGGAATGTCCCCCGCGCATTCATGTGCCTGCGCAGGATTGTTCACTGTCCTTTTGTTTATTTGTTGACTGCTTTTGATTTAAGATACGGAAATCCATTTCAAAAAGGAAAATCAATCATGTCATACGTACACCCCGAATACCTGGTAGATACTGAATGGGTCGCCGCACATTCGAACGACCCGGACGTCCGCATCATTGAATCGGATGAAGATCCCTTGTTGTATGCAATGGGGCACATCCCCGGTGCGGTGCAGGTGGATTGGTTCAGCACATTGCAGCATCCGCTGCGACGCGATTTCCTTACAAAGGAAAAGTTCGAGGAAGTGGCATCCAATCTGGGAATTAATAATGCTACAACTATAGTGTTTTATGGAGATAAATCGAATTGGTTCGCGTGTTATGCACTGTGGATTTTCCAATATTTTGGTCATCAAAATGTTAGGATTATGAATGGCGGTCGCCTCAAATGGGAGCAGGAGGGACGCCCGTTTGTGAAGGATGTTCCAACTTTTGAGAAGACCAGTTACAAGGCGAAAGATCCGGATAAATCCATCCGCGCCTTCCGCGAGGAAGTCCTCGAACAGAGTAGCTCGAAGAAACCTTTGGTGGATGTCCGCTCACCGAAGGAATACTCCGGTGAACTGATCTCCATGCCGAACTATCCACAGGAAGGTGCACAGCGCGGTGGGCATATCCCTGGCGCTGTCAGCATTCCATGGTCACAGGCAGTCAATGAAGCAGATAGCACGTTCAAGAGTTCCGATGATTTACGCGCCCTTTACGAGGGCAAAGGCATCAAGTCAGACGGCGACGTGATCGCCTACTGTCGCATCGGCGAACGATCTTCGCTGACGTGGTTCGTGTTAAAGTATTTGCTGGGTTATCCAAACGTCAAGAACTACGATGGTTCCTGGACAGAATGGGGCAACCTAGTCGACGCACCGATTGAGAAATGATCCATCTCGCTCCATCGGGGTCTGAGACCCCGATGGAGCATAAAGATATATATGCCTTTACCCCCCAACCTTCAAGAAATCGTAGATGACTTCGCCACCATGACGCGCGAGGATAAGCTGGAAACATTGATCGCGTACGCAGAGTCTTTTCCGCCCTTGCCCGATTGGCTTCGGGAAGAACGCGACAAAATGGAACCTGTGCCAGAATGTATGACCCCTGTGCGTCTCTTTGGGGAAAAACTACCGGATGGTGGAATCAAATTCCACTTCGATATCCCGCCTCAGTCCCCAACCGTTCGTGGACTCGCCTCCATCCTTGCTAACGGACTAAACGGCTTGAAACCCGAAGAGATTCTCTCGGTCCCTGCGGATTTCTTCATACCCATGAAATTAGAAGACGCTATCACGCACCAACGGATCAATGGGTTTATGGGCGTGTTGGCGCACATGAAACACGCTGCACTCCAATCGATGGAAGGTAAGACGTAGGGCGGCGTTCTATTGCTCTCCCCATGAGACCTTTTTATGGGAATTGATAGCCTCTCTGTAGACTTTGATAGTCCCACAGAGGTATTCTTTTTTAAGTTCCTAAAGGAGGTACTGCAATGAAAACAATTTCCATCTTTCTTGCGTTGATCAATTCCCTGCTGGCGGGCCTGCTGATAGTCTTTAGCCTGTCAGGTAATGAGATCCATCAAGCCGCAGCTTGGTGGCTGTTGGTCAAATTGACGGTGGGCCTGTCGATCATTGTGGTTGGAGGGCTGACCTGGGTCGGAAGTATAAGAACGATCAGGCCAGGTCTTATGGCCCTGGGCAGCTTGTTCCTGGTTGCGATCGGCGCCGCGACAGTGATGTGGACTCTCCATCTTGGCCTGGTGACCGGTGACATGGAATATTACATGTTCATGTATGGAGGAAGCCTGATGGCACAGGGCACTTCATCTCTGTTCGGATATTCAGGTACATCTGAAAATATGACTGTAGCATAGTATGGAGATCCCGTGTAGAGCGGGATCTTTCTTTTTAATTCATCGAAGGGAGGTAAACCGAACTGACCTAGTGCATGGATTACAATTACTTATGTAAATGATGGAATTATTAGGCGCACTCGTAAGCCTTCAACTAGCGCGGCAGGGAAATAAAGGAGGAGGTTATGGCAAAGATTCTATATATCGAAGATATTAAAGACAACATTACTCTCGTCCAAAAGATTGTCACTTCGCGAGGGCATGAATTTATGTCCGCAGAAAATGCGGAAACGGGATTGGAAATGGCTTTCAATCTACACCCTGATCTGATTCTGCTGGATTTGGGACTGCCAGATGCAGACGGGCAGACCCTGTCCGTTTGGATGCGAAATGATCCAGTTCTGGAAGCAGTTCCCATCATTGTGCTGACCGCCTGGCCGGAGGAAGTAGTTCGGCATACAGTGGAGGCGTACAATTTAGATGGATACTTATGCAAGCCATTCACCCTGGCAGAGTTGGTGCAAACCATCGATAAGGCATTGAGCAAAAGACCGTCATGACGATTGAACTTATTCCAGCCGAACAATTCACTCTCCAGGAATTAACTGACCTATATAATCAAACACGGGTAGATTACCTGGTCCCCATGCCGATGAATGCCAGTAGACTGGGGGAGTATGTCCATGATTTTGACATTGACCTTTCACAGTCTTGTGTCGCGCGTGTTGCAGATGGTCAGATGCTTGGCTTGTGTATGCTGGGAGTGCGTCCGAAGCATGCATGGATCACCCGCCTGGGCGTTTTGCCTGCCACACGACGAAGCGGCGTGGGGTCCGCACTGATGGACTGTATGATGGAAAATGCTGGCAAATTGGGTGCAAAAGCGACTCAGTTGGAAGTGATCAAAAATAACCTGCCCGCCTATAACTTGTTTTCGTGCAAAGACTTTAGAGAGACTGCTGAATATCTGGTCATGCGCCGCGCGCCGCATCCCTCGTCCGAGCCACCGCGCGGAAATGTCCACTGGTTGGATTCTGACCGGGCGCTGGAAGCCATACAATCCTATCCAAACCACCTGACATGGATCAATGCGCCAGAGTCGATGCGCAATGCGCGTGATGTCGAAGGATTGCATATCACATTACAAGATGGCAGTTCAGGTTGGCTGGCGTATCGAAATACAAAGTTCACGCTCAGGTCAACGCTCAGCCATTTGATCATACATACCGAACAGGGCAATCCGGCTCAGGTTGGTAAACAACTTTTGTTAAACCTGCACACGCACTATGCCCATCACGATACCTATGCCGAAAACATCCACAAGGATGACCCACATTTGCCTGCTTTCTACGCCATGGGCTATTTCGAAAACTTTTCGCGGATTGAAATGATCGGTGCAAAATAAAGTGGCAGCGGCTTGATGAGAATGCGCGGGAGTATATACGTGAAAAAACTCTAATATAAAAATGTTTGCCAAATGAGCGTGACTATGCTAAACTGTTGTCGTTCTGCCCAGCCTGCCCCCCTCAGGCTGGGCAGAACGACTTAAAGGTAAAGCGGCGGGGATATGAGCGCAACCCTTTTAAAACGATTTTCCGACAAGTACTTAGTACAATCGGATGATGAAAATAAGTAACTTATATGGGCTCATTTTCTTCATCATAACAACCCTTGCCTGTAATCTAAGCAATGGAAGCCCGACCAATTATCCCTCACCCATAGCGGAAAACACCTCCACTGGCATTCCCACATCGGAAACCTCTCTACCCATCCCCGCTTCAACTTTTACCCTTACTGCACTGTCGACAAGCACGGTCCCACCAAATACTCCCACTGAATCAGCGACATCGATACCCATTCCAACCGTTGAAAGTCTCAAAGCAAAAGTGACAGCAGAACGATTGAGCTGCCGCTATGGGCCCGGCTCTGAATATTTATTTCTTTTTGCCCTTCGGCAGACTGCAAACATCAAACTGATCGGCCGTGTGGATGCAGATAACTGGACCTGGTTCATGGTGGAAAATCAGGTCAACTGCTGGGTAAATGCAGAGTTCCTTGAGATCCAGGGTGACCCTTTAAGTCTCCCTATTGTATATCCCGGAATTGCGAAATTACCGGTCTCCCCATACTATGCACCGACAACCGTTATCAGCACAAAACGTGAGGGAGATAAGGTGACTATTTCGTGGATGGACATACCGCTCATCGCGGGCGACGAAGAAGACGCGTCCATGCAGCACTACATCATCGAAGTCTGGCGATGTGAAGCTGGGCAGTTGATCTTCGATCCATTGGCAACAAACTTCCTGGCCATTTCATTTATTGATGAACAGGGATGCGATCAACCCTCTCATGGGCAAGTCTTCGTGCAGGAGAAACACGGGTATGCAGGACCCGCGGAAATCCCATGGCCCGAGCCATAAAAAAATATTATGATCACCCGCTTCAAAAAGATTTATCACGAATTTCCTCGCCTGTTCTGGATCATCGTCGGGGCACGTTTCATTGACGCACTTGGTGGAACATTGCTTTTCCCCTTCTTTGCTCTTTATATTACACAAAAATTTGAGGTCGGCATGGCGGAGGCAGGTGTACTCCTGGGTATGTCTTCGCTTTTCGGTTTATTTGGGAGTATGGCCGGCGGCGCACTGGCTGACAAATTCGGCCGCAGACGCCTAATTATTTTTGGTCTGGTATTCAGCGCCTTGAGTAGTTTGTTGTTTGGTCTCGCCAACGATATCAATGTGTTATATCCGCTTGTGATTATAGTAGGCTTGCTTTCTAGTGTTGCACATCCTGCTCATGATGCAATGCTGGCGGATATCCTTCCAGAAAATAAACGGCAGGAAGGATTCGGCATCCTGCGGGTGGTCTTCAATTATGCATGGATATTCGGAACAGCATTGGGCGGATTCATCGCAGCCCGCTCTTTTTTCGCTTTGTTTGTAACAGATTCGATCCTAAGCTGTATCGTTGCGGCGCTGATCTATCGTTCGCTTCCCGAGACCAGGCCCACGTCCCGCGACGATGCGCAAGGGGAAAGATCCCTTTGGCAAACGGTAATCGGTTATCGCGTTGTCCTGCGCGATCTCGTATTTATGGGATTTGTCCTGGCCTGTATATTGGCGCTGGTCGTATATCAACAACAATACAGTACGCTTTCCGTTTACATGCGCGATGTTCACCATATCGATAGTAAAGGGTATGGTTTAATTCTTTCGATCACGGGCCTTGAGGTGGTATTGTTTCAATTCTGGATCAGCCGCACAATACGCCGTTATGCTCCCTTTCTCATTATGATGCTGGGCACGATCTTTTTCGCTATTGGGGTCTTCATGTATGGACTGGCCTCCAACTTTACAATGTTTACGGTTGCTGCCATTGTTGTCTGCATTGGTGAGATGCTCTTCTTCCCAACCAGTCAGGCTCTCGTTGCAAGTTTTGCCCCTGAGGATATGCGCGGACGTTATATGGCTGTGTCGGGACTTACGTGGTCCATTCCTGCCACGATTGGGCCGGGTGCGGCAGGTTATATCCTTGATCATTACAATCCGAGCTTACTCTGGTATATCGGCGGATTTATCTGTATTATCACTGCCTTTGGATATTATTCCCTTCACTTGCGGCTCCGATCTCAGCCTCAATTTGCCCCTCCTAAAGAGGAGGCCGAGCCAGCTCTGGCTTAATTCCAATAAATTGAACTCCCCGTTTCTGGGGAGATTTTGTTTAATAGGCAAAATAGTATTGACATTTTTAAAAATAAGTTGTATTATATGAAAATATCACTCAAATATATAAATATTATCAATTCTATTTTCACTATTT
>DAINRK010000303.1:0-5896 GCA_036741855.1 Anaerolineales bacterium | reverse complement strand
ACCAATCGGCTTTCTCTTGAGATATAGTTCCATCCGCAACTCCCTGCTCGATGCGCGTCCGTAATTCCTCTTCATGCGCAGCCTGGATCGCGTCCTGCACAGACTGAAACTCGACGCCAGCTTCGGTGGCTATTTCCTCGAGCGTCTTTCCACTCCGAAGCGCTGTGATCAATTCATCAGTTGTCATATTGAGAGCTTTTGCAGCAGCCTGTAATTCCACCAAACCGAAACCACGCCCACCGCCGCCTGGACCGCGTCCGTGGTCGGGTGCATTCAACGTGGAGTTTTGTGCAAAAACGTTCGTTGCACCGATCACACCGACTATCATCAGGGCAACCAGCAACCCGCCAATCAAAATCGAAACTTTCTTTTTCATAGTTTTATCTCCGTTATTCATTGTTACGGCTGGGGTACCTACCAACCTGACTATATCTTAGCTGGAGAGTGTTATGTCGCTGTGAACATGTTGTGGGGAAATTGTGTGGAACAAATAAATGACTTTTAATGTTTTTATATTACACAATCTATTTATTTATCTTGCAAGAGATCAGGAACTTATTTGTCAATTTGCAAGGAGGAAATTTTTATGAAAGTTAAAAAGAAAACTGTACTGGGAGTCATTCTGCTGATTCTTGTCTTTACGGGTATACAGGCATCGAGGTTATATCGCCGGCCATTGGGCCCTGCGTTGGAACTGCCAGCTTCTACACAGCCAAATCACACGCTTACTACAATTCCAGTTACTACAGCAGCAACAAAGAGCACGCCAACAGAAATTCCACCCACTGCAACTGCTACCGTGCAGCCTGCCTGCGGCGGACCCGCTGTAATGAACATCCTTGCCATTGGTTCGGATGCGCGCGGGGATCACTATCTCTATGGGTTAGCAGATATCATCCGCCTTGTGCGAGTGGATTTCGTCAAAAAGCAAGTTGGGATCCTTGAGGTGCCGCGCGACCTGTGGGTGGATATCCCCGACATCTCCGATCACTATGGAATTACGCAGGGAAAATTAAACCAGGCCTATCTTTATGGCAACAAGGGACTTGGTTATTACGATGGCGCCGACGAAGGACCTGGTCTATTAGCTCGTACCTTGAACCTCAATTTTGGTGCGCGTCCTGATCACTATCTCGCGGTCAATATGATTACTTTTAGAAACATTGTCAATGCCGTTGGCGGTATTGATGTGAACCTGCCTGAAGAAGTGAGCGTGCGATCACCATCCAACCCGAAGGGTTTTGCTATTCCCGAGGGCCAGCACCACATTGACGGTGAGACCGCGCTCTGGGTGGCGCGCATCCGTGAATACAGCACCTTCAGCCGCGCGGATAATCAGAACATCATTATGTGCTCGTTGTACAAGAAGTTGTTAAGTCCCGCGGGAGTGCCTGCCGTGCCTCAACTGGTGAAAGACTTCAATCGCCATGTTCAAACTGATTTGAGCCCGGAGCAGATCAACCAACTTGCCTGTCTTGCCAACGAAATGAACGGGACCGGTGTGATCTTCGCCAGTCTTCCTATGGACATGTTCAAAAATGCCAAGATGTTCGACCCTCAATTGAAAGCAACCACATCCATTTTGGATGCCGACTATGATCTCTTGCGCGATTATATCGACCGCTTCCAGCAAGGGACATGGCCCGTCCTCGATCCCACGCTCGTGACAGATGCTGGAATATGTGATTGAACTATGTCGCGTTTTTGTGTCATAATAGCTTTATGTTCATTCTGCCCTTTACCTCTCCAGATGTAACTCTCGAGACAGCAGGTGGCAAAGGCGCAAATCTCGCTCGACTGACCCGCGCAGGTTTTCAGGTACCGCGTGGGTTTATTATTTCAACGGATGCCTATCGTGCTTTTGTCGAAGCCAATCGCTGGCTGTCGATGATCGAATCTTCTGTGGAGAATATTTCTGCAGAAGATACGAGCGGCCTGGAGAAAATCTCTGCACAAATCCGCGCGGCGTTTTCAGTGGGGAAAATGCCTGATGAAATCGAGGCTGCTATTCGTGCTGCATATGGTGAGGTTGGTGATATCCCAGTTGCAGTACGATCCTCTGCAACTGCCGAGGATTTACCTGATCTATCCTTTGCCGGGCAGCAGGATACATATCTGAATGTCATCGGTATAGATGAGGTACTCAAAGCTGTTATTAGCTGCTGGTCGAGTTTGTGGACTGCGCGCGCGATTGGCTATCGCATGAGGAATCATATCTCCCAGAATGAAGTGGCACTGGCTGTCGTTGTGCAAGAGATGATCCAAAGTGACTCTTCGGGCGTATTGTTCACAGCCAACCCGCTAACAGGACTGCTCAGTGAAACAGTCATCGATGCGACATTTGGGTTGGGCGAAGCACTCGTCTCGGGCCAAGTGGAGCCTGATCACTATGTGGTGGATATGCTAGGCAAAAAGATCGTGGAGAAAAAGTTGGGGGCGAAGAAAATTTCCACTCGTGGCCTATCAGGTGGCGGCGTGGAAACGATCACTGAAGATGCATCTGAGACGCAGGCACTCTCTGATGATGAAATCCTAAAACTTGCCGCGCTTGGCGAAGGAGTCCAAAAAGAATATGGCTCTCCACAGGATATCGAATGGGCCTTTGCGGATGGAAATTTATACCTGCTTCAGGCACGTGCCATCACTTCGCTCTATCCAGTTCCAGAAGTGTCATTTGACCCACTGAAAGTGTGGTTCTCATTTGGCGCCGTGCAGGGTTTACTCCAACCGATCACGCCATTAGGGCAGGATAGCATCAAGTTGGTGCTGGCTGGCGCAGCTGCGCTGTTCGGGTTCAAGCTCAATTATGAAAACATCGATTTTATGAAGGTAGCAGGTGAGCGGCTATGGGTCCAACTGGACGGCGTGGTACGCAACCCAATTGGAGGCCGAGTTTATAAAACACTTCTGCCTATTGTTGAACCCAGTACAGCCAATATCCTGGCCCAGTTAGTTAATGATCCGCGTCTCAAGGCATCAAGTGGGGTAATCAAGTTCAGTACCATTGGGCGTTTGCTGCGCTTCTTCCTGCCTATGCTGCCGCGTTTTGCCCATACCATGCATAACCCGGAAAAGGCACGCGATGAGTTTCAGCAGAGTCTCGAACACCTCAGCGGGTCGGCCGCGCTGCCACGCGAAGGGGATATCTACGAGCGCCTTGCCAGATGCGTTATTTTATTGCGCGATCAAAGTACAATCCGAGCCTTCGAATATGTGATGCCACGCTTCTTTCCGATATTCGCACCGAGTGTGGCATCGCTTGGCTTGCTGACGAGGCTGGCTGCACAAAGTGGTGATAGCGATCATGGTGTTGCTCCACTGGTATTGGAAGTGACGCGCGGTCTGCCGCGTAATGTGACAACGGAAATGGATCTTGAACTTTGGAATACAGCCAAAGCGATTCGAACCCACTCAGACTCTTTGGATCGTTTCACATCCGCATCGCCAGCCGAACTTGCCTCCGATTACTTAGCCGGGACTCTCCCCTCAGCCGCGCAGGAAGCCATTGCGCACTTCATGGATCTTTATGGGATGCGCGGCGTAGGTGAGATCGACCTGGGTCAACCGCGCTGGCGCGAAGCACCTGAATCCATCATGCAAACACTGCAAAGTTATTTGAAGATCAGTGATGACCTTGCTCCGGATGTACTGTTCGAGCGTGGCGCGCAACGGGCGGAGGAGGCAATTGATATACTGGCAAAAGCGGCGCGAAGCCAATCCGCAGGCTGGCTCAAAGAAAAACTGGCGCGAGGCGCAGGTCGCCGGGTACGCGCTTTGATGGGTGCACGCGAGGCGCCCAAGTTTTACGCCATCCGTGTGATGGGACTTGTGCGCGCCGAACTGCTTTCAATTGGTGAAGAGTTTGCCAAAGCAGGAATTATTGAAAATAGTGATGATTTGGTCTTTCTTCACATTCGAGAACTGGATGCTCTTGCACATCATGAGCAGCGTGACTGGAAGGCACTCATCGCAGAGCGCCGCAGCAGATACCAACGTGAGGCAAATCGCAAACAGATTCCCCGTGTGCTGGTCAGTGACGGACGTGCCTTCTACGAAGGTCTCGGCGCGGACAGTGATACTGGCGATGTGATCACAGGCAGCCCAGTATCACCAGGCGTGGTTGAAGGGAATGTGCATATCGTGTTTGACCCGCATAAGTCCCAGCTTGCGCCGGGAGAAATCCTCGTCTGCCCCGGCACAGACCCGGCCTGGACTCCGCTCTTTATGGCTGCGGGAGGATTGATCACTGAAGTTGGTGGGATGATGACGCATGGTTCAGTTGTGGCACGGGAATATGGAATCCCTGCAGTAGTGGGGGTGCATCAGGCAACAACGCGGTTAAAGGATGGGCAAAGAATTAGATTGGATGGTACGGCGGGAAAGATCATGATATTGGACTAGAGGCTTCAACCGCCCGCATGAGACTCGTAGGAATACAAAGCGACCGACTTTCAATGTGTCGGTCGTTTTATTTATGGCAATAATGCTCTGGTCAGAGTATCAGCCAGCCATTGTGCGTACTTTTCTTTTGACCAACCGCGGTCCCGTGTCAGCAGGAGGAAAACTTCCGGGCTGGTCAAAGTCCAGACAGTATTCCTGGCATACTCCACATCCATGTCCTCCCGGAAGGATCCATTAGCTGCGATCTGTTGAACAGCAAGGGTCATATGCTCCAAACGTTGCCGATTAAGTTTTTGTAATATCCTGTCAAAATCCGGTTCAATCCTGGCAGCATCCTTCATGATTTCAGAAATTACGGCAACCTGTTCCAGGTTAGAGGCAACTACTTGAGCGAACATCTGTAGTTGACGGCGCTGATCATGTTCGTGAGATACTGCTTGTACACTGGGACGTTCAGGCATGGGGGTATGATCTTCAACACCAGTTGTGGGTGAAACATTCATTAAACTGACAAGAAGTTTTTTCTTATTCTTGAAAATTGCATAGATGGTTTGCGCGGCGACACCGGCCTCCGCGGCAATCGCCTCGGCGGTTGCACCTGAATAACCGCGTTCCATGAACTGATTGCGCGCAGCCTCAAGAATTCTGCGGCGCGTCTCGTTTGCTTGTGCCTGCCGACGGGTGGAATCGTATTCACGTTTGGGGGATTTTGGTTTCGTCATTGCCCTTGACATTTCTTCAATTTAATTATATCATATTTATATTCAATATAATCTACTTATATTTAAATTAAGGAGAAAAAGATGATTCAGCATGAGGTTACCCTCCATCTCAACCGACCAGTAGAACAGGTTTTTGCATTTTTGGCTGATTACCAGAATCTGCGCACCTGGCAATCCAACCTGATCGAAAATGAGCAATTAACAGAAGGCTCATTACGTGTTGGCACTCGTTTCCGTGAAGTGCGACGTACCGGCCCCAGCCAGTCTGAAATTCATGGGGAGATCACAGACTTTGAGCCCAACAAACGATTTAGCACTAAGACCAGTACCAGGCCACAGGTCACGGTCAGCTATTCACTTGAGGGAGAGAACGGCGGGACACGACTGAATTATAAATTCGTCATGCTCACCAGCGGGTTGATGCGATTACTCGAACCACTGATGGCTGGCGCAATCAAGAAGGACACTGAACTGGATTTTCAAAAGTTGAAGCATATTCTTGAGAGTTGATTTTCCTTAAAGTCTCAAGCATTGACTCTGCCATTTGAATATGCCCTTGATAAAAAAGAGGAGCCGCGGCTTCTCTTTTTATTTAATATACCATTTCTCACTTGACCCTACACTTATCCCGTCCTACAATTCAAGTGCCGATATTCGAAAAGTGATAATCAAATATTCACAATACGAATATCCAATGCCGAATCATTTCTTTCCATTCAGGAGATCACATGTCCGATTATTTATTCCGCGGTAACCTTGCAAAGCTTGATCGT
>DAINRK010000302.1:0-5928 GCA_036741855.1 Anaerolineales bacterium | reverse complement strand
ACTTTGTCCTTATAATCCAAAATACCGTTTTTGTCTGTATCAGCTTTGGCAAGCACATACATCCACCACATCACCGGTTTGAAATCTTCTGGTTTTTCTGTTGGCGTGCCGGGTGGGAAGCCTGCTATTTGAAGCACAACATACTCATTTATTGGCAATAGCCTGTTGAAGGTTTCAGTTTCACTGTTAAAGAAAACGTAGTTGTAAATCTCATAGCCGGAGTACCCTGAATAGCCGCTGTCTATCCAACGAAATGGTGAGAAACTACCTCGCTCCTCAACCTGCGGATTGCCAGAAACATCTGCGATCATAAAGCTTGTCCCCTCGATGGGCCGAAAGGCAGAGAGATGCTTTTCTACTGGTTGAGGTGTGGCTTCTACACCTGCAGAATTAGGGGATTGTGTGATGCGATTACAAGCCATTACAGTTGTCAACAGACTGACAATAGTCAGTGAAAGAATCCTGTGTTGCATCTGACTCCTTTCATTTCGACTCGTTGGTCGAGTAGTCCTGCGTGATCTTCGCAGGGCATATCGAGACCAATGGTTATATAAATTTTTTCTGTTAACTTGTGGTCTCGACACCTGCACTTGCGTGCCGGTGCAAGTGTACGGCGGACAAACACCGCCTACTCGACCAACGGTATTACTTCAAAATTTCTTCTATCTTGTTCAACTCTTCATCACTAAATTTCAAATTATTCAACGACGCAAGATTATCTTCAAGTTGTTTCACGCTGCTCGCACCGATCAAGGCCGATGTGACCGCGGGTTTTCGCAGAACCCAGGCAATCGCCATCTGCGCGAGGGATTGTCCACGGGCTTGCGCCAATGCGTTGAGTTTTTGGGCTTTGGGAAGATTCGCTTTTACATCATCGGGCGTCAACCAGACGCGTTCGGTTTTGGTGGCGCGCGCCCCAGAGGGGATTCCGTTCAGGTAGCGGTCGGTCAACTGTCCCTGCGCGAGTGGCGAGAAGACGATGCAACCAATTCCTTCCTCGAGCAGCACATCCAATAATCCACCCTCCACCCAGCGATCAAACATGTTGTAGGATGGTTGATGGATCAGACAGGGTGTCCCTAGCTCTCGCAAGATTTGTGAAGCCCGGCGAGTTTGCTCTGGGTTGTAAGATGAGATACCGACATATAATGCTTTACCCTGCCTGACTGCGGAGTCTAACGCGCCCATGGTCTCTTCCAGTGGAGTGTCTGGGTCAGGGCGGTGACTGTAGAAAATATCCACATAATCGAGCCCCATGCGTTTGAGGGACGCATCAAGGCTGGCAAGCAGATATTTGCGCGAACCCCATTCACCATACGGACCGGGCCACATATCCCAGCCTGCCTTGGTAGAGATGATGAGCTCATCGCGATAGAGATGGAAATCATGCTTGAACAAAGTGCCGAAGTTTTCCTCAGCCGAACCCGGCGGCGGACCATAATTGTTCGCGAGGTCGAAATGTGTGACACCAAGATCGAATGCGCGGCGCGCGATGGCGCGCCCGTTTTCGAGCCTATCCACACCGCCGAAGTTGTACCACCAGCCGAGCGAGATCTGCGGAAGTTTGAGCCCGCTGTTGCCTGTGCGGTTGTAGGTCATAGAGGCATAACGGGAGTCTGAGGCGAGGTAGGACATAAGGGTTTCCTCAATTGCTATATATCGGTGGTCGAGTAGATCCGAACGATAGTGAGGAACGTATCGAGACCACCACGTTTTCAAGAAATCTTTTATTTACATGAAGCTTTTTGGTCTCGATACGGGCTTCGCCCTACTCGACCAACGCTTATATTTAGAACTTCCACTTCTTCAACACATCAATTGCTTTGTAATTCGTCAGATCTAGTTGCAATGGCGTGAGGGACACATAGCCTCTTGCCAGCGCGCCGACATCTGTCCCTTCCTCGTTGACGCCTGTTGGCTCTTCGCCACCAATCCAGTAATATGGACGACCGCGTGGGTCGATACGCTTATCCAGCGCATCGCGGTAGACGCGTAGTCCCTGCCGGGTTATAGCTAATCCTGCTATGTTTTCAACGCTGAGATAAGGAATATTTACGTTCAACACCACGCCCTCTGGCATACCTTCCTCAATGATTTTCTTCACGACCAGACCAGCAATCTCGCCAGCATGACCGTAATCGGCTGTTGTATTTGCAGGTCTATCCTGCGACGCGAGTGAAAAGGCAATACCAGGCACACCTGAGATGACCGCCTCCATTGCGGCTGTCACTGTCCCTGAGTATGTGACGTCGTGACCGATGTTGGAATAGGGATTGATACCTGAAACGACAAGATCAACTTTTTCAACAAAGCCAAGCAGTGGAAGCGCCACACAATCCGAGGGAGCTCCGTCAGACATAAATGCAGATGTGCCGTCTGCGAGCATCGTCTCGGTGACACGGATAGGTCGCTCAAGCGTTTTCACATGCCCCGAAGCAGACCAGTTCCGGTCGGGCGCGCAGACGGTCACTTTGCCAAGCTGCCGCATCGCTTGCGCGAGCGCGAGAAGACCAGGTGCTTGAACGCCGTCATCGTTGGTTACAAGGATATGCATGGTTGATTTCCAACTCCGGTGGTTTCGATACGCCCTTCGCAACAGTCGCTCAGGGCTACTCAACCACCGGATTATTTATGAGATTATAACCTCGCCTGTATAATACCTTGAATGCGCACTAAACTGGTAACTGCCTGCTGGTTACTGATCACTTTTTTCCTCTTTCTTCTTTCTTGTACCCCTGCTACTCAAACTTCAGACCTACCTCTTCAGACTTCATTTTATATATACCGCTTCAACTCTCCTGCATTGATTGAATTTTCCGAAGACTTTGAACTCATTAAAGAGATTCCCTTTGCTATACCTCCAAATTGTGGATTATTCAACATCTTTCCTGCGCCCGTTGGGAAATTCATGTTAATTGAATTGAATTGTCCGAATGGACAAACAGTTCTTTATCTGGACCTAGAGACTAATACCGTTACCCAACCCATTACAGACACTGATAGTCATTTCCTGGCATGGACTTTTGATGGCAATGCCGCGTTTCTCAAAATAGACTCATTGGGGAATGCGCGAGTGATCCGTGCTTCCACAGATGGAAGTCCAGATTCTGTTCCTATTAGTGAATTCACGTATGATCTTGCGCCATCACTAAATCAACACGAATTCACGTTTACTTACTCTCGTGGGTTGGGTCAGGGAAGTGAGCTGTGGCTTGCAAAACGCGATGGTGATGTTGTGGAGCAGCTGTATGCGGATCTATACAACTATGTTTCATTCGCGCGCTGGTCGCTGGATGGGAAGCAACTTGCGTTTATCAAGATCCCGGATTCTCCAATTCCGTTCACGGTTGGAGAATTATGGGTGATGAACGCTGATGGTTCGAACGCGCGCAAATTGGCAGATGCAGATGCAGGTCATGGCTACGCGGCGAACTGGTCACCAGATGGAACGAAGATCGCGTTTGTCGTGCGCGAGAACGCGGAGGATGAAAGCGCGAATCAATCGAGTGATTCGTTAATCAGTAATATATACATTATCGAAGTCGCGAGTAGAGAGCTGACCCAACTCACCCACCTAACAGAAGGGCATGTGGAGACTGCGTCATGGTCTCCCGACGGGAACACTCTGGGGTTCAATGTGGTCATAAATGGTAGAATCGATGTGCGAATCGCGGATATTGCAACAGGGGAGATTCGGTCCCTGATCACGGAACCAACCTGCTGTCCCGCGTGGATACGAAAGTGAGTTTGAATGATTCGTAGAATCATATTATTTCTGTTCTTGGCGTTGATCATCACATCCTGTGGTGGTGCTCCTGCTGCAACCGAGCCTCCTCCAGCGACAGAAGCTCCTGCGACCGAGCCACCTGCAACGGAGCCTCCAGCGTTTCAATCTTTAGAAGCCCCCACCAGACTGCCTTCCGTAGTAGACACGCCAACCCCCGTTCCTCTGCCCACACAAATCCTTTCAACCGCAACTGAAACACCATTGCCAACACTTGAATTGCCAACCGAGGTAGTCAATCCACCCTCGCGCATGGTATGGGATGGTGCCCCAACATACCCTGGCGATTCCACGCCTGGTTTTGCGTTCCGCATTAGTTATGATCCTGAATTCTGGGCAGTAACTACGGATCAGTTTGGGTTTCCCGCACTGGCACACCGCACTATTGCGGGTTGTGTAATCTCAACTGAATCTGGACGCGGCCTGCCGCCAACCACAACTGTTGAACATGGAATGGTGCACTTCGATGGTGTTGCTTATGATGTCGCGACTGTATCTGAAAATGGAGTCAAAAAGTTCGTTACCTTTACAGGCGGTGATGGAACAGTGGTCACCGGATTTGTCCTGGATTTTGTGGAAGATCCAGAAACGTGTATTGCGGCTGCGATTGGTGTTCTTTCCACGCTCACGTCTGTTCCCGTTTCACGAGCCACTCCTGCACCCTGATGTAAAATATTGAAACTGGCCGGTGATTTTCGTTCGAGATGCTTTATCCGAAGTAGTAGCAAACAAAATGATGTAAACCGAGTTTTTTGAATATATTGTGACACGCTCACTAAAAAACGCACTTGCGATTCTCTTCCTTTGCGGATTCTTCCTCAGTGTGCACGGTGCAACTGCGGATGCAAGGAATGATTTCGCGGCTCTGCAAACTGTCACTCCATTTCTCTACCCACCCTATCCGGGCTCGGCCTCAGAAGAGTCCATTTTCGATCATTCCACACCCAACTATACATTTGATAATCGCGTCGTTGCCTTCACAGGCGATGTTGCAAATAAGATTTGCCCCTCACCCGCGCCGCCTGGTACACCTCCGCCGCAACCCGGAGTTTGCGATCGCGGCAGTGGAGGGTACTGGTCTTATGGCCTGGGTGCATTCATATTCTATGATGGTCACGATGGCGTTGACTATGGCATTTCGTATCGTCCTGTCTACGCGGCTGCAGATGCAGATCAGATCGTTTATTCAGGCTGGTGGGACCCTCAGAATCACAGCATCAACCTTGGGATTTACGTCCGCCTGCATCATTCGAATGGCTATAACACATACTATGGACATATGAGTTCTGTGGCGGTACAGGCATGTTCTTCACCGGGCTGCGCCTTTGTACCTCATGGAGAATGGCTGGGTATTAGTGGCACGACGGGGAATTCATCGGGTCCACATCTGCATCTATTGGTTCGCAACCCTTCCAATCGGTCCGTTGATCCCTACGGCTGGAGGGGAAGTGGCACAGATCCATGGTCTTTCAACCAAAGAGAATCATTGTGGGTGGCATTTCCATCCATCATCAACGCAGATGTCTATCCGTCAGGTCCCGCGCTTCCTTTTCCACCAGCACCGGCTACAGGGATCATCGTTGATGATGGCACGGCCGGCTTCGACGAAGTCCCTGACGGGTGCTGGCAGGATGTCGCTCACAGCAGCGCACAGGGGGGCATTATGCGTTCCTCGCGACCGCGTACAACCGCGCCTACATGCACCGCGCAATGGCTCTTCCCACAAGTCTCCAATCAGGGAATTTACGCGGTCTATGTGCATATCCCTTCGATCCGAGCCACGACAGAAGGAGCGATCTACACCATCCGTCATGCGAGTGAGAACGATCAAGTTGTGGTGAATCAGGCTGTTTTCCCTAACATATTTTATGTCACAGATGGATGGGTATATGTCGGCAAATACAACTTCACTGGCACAGGAGATGAATACATAGAGCTTACCAACCGCACCCAGGATGAAACTGCAGGAATATCAAATCTATTTGTCGGCGCGGATGCGGTTCGATTTGTATTCCAGGGAAACATCACTCCGACTCCGCTTACACCGGTTACGCCAACTCCAACGTTTACTCCGTCCCGAACGCGGACGTCCACGATTTCGCCAACTCCAACCCTTTCACGCACTCCAACGATCACTCGTACAC
>DAINRK010000301.1:0-5932 GCA_036741855.1 Anaerolineales bacterium | reverse complement strand
GTATAAAGAGAGTGAAATGAGCTTTGTCGTATGGGTCGGGCCGTAAGGTGATTAGACTTCCGAAGTCTTGAAGACTTCGGAAGTCTTTTTTTCATTCAATGGCTTCTCTTAACTTCCGCGCCAACCTTCCAAAATGGGGTGTGTAACGAATATCATCTGTGCGGGGTCGCGGCAAATCCACTTCCAGATCCAATTTCACTTTGCCTGGGCGTTGGGTTAGAACCAAAACACGATCTGCTAAAAACAGTGATTCGTTGATCGAATGAGTCACCATGATGACGGTCTTCTGCTGTGCCTGCCAGATACGCGAAAGCTCCATCCACATACGCTCGCGGGTCATGGCATCCAGAGAGGCAAAGGGCTCATCGAGCAGGAGCAGGTCAGGGTCATGGATGAGCGCACGCGCAATTGCCACGCGCTGCGCCATCCCACCGGATAAGTCGCGCGGCAGCGAGTCTTCGAATCCCTGCAAACCAACCAATTCAACCATTTCTCTCGTTTTGAGCCGCGCAGACTGCTCATCCGTATTTGTTACTTCAAGAGGAAGTTTGATGTTATCCATCACTGTGCGCCAGGGCATGAGATTGGCCTGTTGAAAGACCATGCCGATTCTCGGCTGTTTCCAGACATGACCAAACATTAACGAACCTGACGTAGGCGGAAGCAACCCCGCAAGGATGCGCAACAGAGTCGTTTTGCCTGAACCCGATGGACCCAACACACAAACGAACTCACGCGGATGAACATCAAAGGAAAGCCCTTGCAGCGCGCGTAAGCCACCATTGTTATCAGGGAACACGGCGCTTAAGTTGCGGATGGTGAGGGTGGATGTTTGAGGCATAATTTGTTATATATCATTGCGAGGAGCGTTCGTTGCGACGAAGCAATCTTATGCTTAGTTGGAGATTGCTTCGCCCTATCGGGCTCGCAATGACATCAACGACATCATGGGATGAATTCGTTAGTGAATGCCTTGCTTAGATCCATCTTTTCCGTGATGAAATCCATATCTAGCAAAACATTTTGCATGTTCTCCCAGGCTTGGGGATCGGAGTAGCCGAGCCGGTCTGTTTTCCATTGTTCGATGGAGGTTTCAAGGATTTGCTTTTGTACGTCAGCATCGAGATCGGCAAAATTTGGAATATAAGATTCGCTTGTCGTAAACGCTTCGTCGGGATTATCAATCGTATCCTTCAAACCTTTGAGGAATGCGGCGACAAATGCGCGCACCAGTTCAGGATTCTCTGTAATCACTTTTTCGCTTGCCAGAATTCCGTTCGACGCCAGTTGCACATAATCTGCCACACGCAATTCAGTGACAGCGATTCCTCGCGCGCGCAATTGGATAGGCTCATTTGCCACGTAGCCAACGATAATATCCTGTTGACCAACGGCCATCAAGTCCACCTGGTTGAAACCAATTGCGTCAAGTGTCACGTCACTTTCGCTGAGCTCACCTGCATTGAGCAACGCACGCAAGCCCACGTAGTTCGCGCCGAACAGACCGGGCAGACCAATTTTCTTTCCTTTTAGATCCTGCGGGATGACCACTCCAAGATCACTTCTTGCAATCACTGAAACAGGAAACTGCTGAAACCATGCAGTCACATAGGTAACAGGTAATCCCTGTGCGCGCGCCAGCAAAACCTGTTCACCCGAAACGACTGCGAATGGCAGTTCTCCGGCCCCCACGAGCTCGACTCCTTTGGTTTCGAAATCGTAATCCATCTCAAGCTCAATACCTGCATCTCGGAAATATCCTTTTTCGATCGCAACATAAAATGGCGCGAACTGGATATTGGGAATATATCCCATCGGAAGCCGGATGTGGGTCAGCACTTCATTCGGTGTCCCTGAACTGCTACAAGCCGAAAGAATGAGTATCATTCCAAGCGTGATTAAAACTAACTTACGAAACATAAAGTCTCCTTTTCACATGTCATTGCGAGGAGGAGCGGAGCGACGACGAAGCAATCCTCTCAGAATGAGGAGATTGCTTCGGGTGAAAGTGCGCCGCCCACGCAATGACATCAACTTTTTTCTTGCCATTTCAAAAATCTCTTTTCAAACATGGTCACAATGCCATATAACATTAGAGCCAAGGCAATCAAGGTGAACACAGCAACGAAGACCATGGGAGTATCATATTGAAAATCTCCCAACTGTAAGAGGAAACCGAGTCCTTCTTCCGCATCTACCAGTTCACCGACGATCGCGCCGATCACGGATAACGTCGCGCCGATGCGTAAACCGCCGAGGAAAACAGGCAGCGATGCAGGCACTTCCACTTTCCACAGGATTTGTGCGCGCGTGGCATGAAGTGAGTTCATCAAGTCATACAAAGCTATTGGTACGGCACGTACTCCAACAATCGTATTGACAAGCACAGGGAAAAATACAATCAATGCGCAGATGACAACCTTAGACAAGATTCCATCTCCTAACCAGATGACGAGTAGAGGCGCGATTGCCACAACTGGTATGGCCTGGCTTGCAACAAGATATGGCGATAGCACTCGTTCCAATGAACGCGATTTTGCAAGGAGATATCCTACAACTGTAGCGAACAGAACTCCCGTCAGAAGTCCAAGTACGATTTCAAGCAACGTGATCCCTGTGTGATATGGCAAACTGCCATCGTTGACTGCTCTGAGAAATCGAGTCCACACGCTGAGAGGGGATGGCAAAATAAAATTCGGTAGCCCGCTGTAGCGCGCGATGAGATACCACACGAGGAGGAAGGTGAGTGTGGAGATAAGAATAGGGATGAATCGTTTGGTCATTTCTATTGCTCTAGGCGGCGTCCACCTTCGGCTTTTCAAGGCGCCGCCGGGGACGGCGGCTGGAGCATACAAATAAAAGCGCCTCGTAAAGATAAATTACGGGGCGCGGAATCAGACTGAGGCCGGGTCAGGCTCGAAAAAAATCCCGAAAACAAAGCACGTTTTCGGGGATTTATGTCGAATCAGACTCGCGTGAGCCTATATCCTTCTTTTATCCAGACTATAACTGTCGGCCTCGGAGTTCCACCGAGTCATGCAAACCATGTCACTCTGAGCGGAGCGAAGAGTCTGCTCGTGGGCTGTACCACCGATCGGGAATTACACCCTGCCCCGAAGGTTGTTATTTAGTTATCGTGATTATAACTCACTATGTTATCGTAGGGGCGACCCGCCTAGGCAGAGGTAGATGTCTTGATTGGATCGAAGAGTCGCCCATACTGGCGATAACATTTACAGCGCGTAGAGTGCGCCGTATTTTGTTTTAAGATAATTGATATATGGCTCGATGGTAAGCGGTGAACCGCTGGCACGTTCAATGATCTCCGGAGCAGTGAACTTGCTTCCATGCCGATAGATATTTTCGCGAAGCCAGCCGTACAACAAACTGAACTTGCCTTCCCTCATTTCATCGGGAATTTCGGGGTGGGCTTTGAGAGCGGCGCTATAAAATTGCGCTGAAAGGATGTTGCCCAGCGTATAACCCTGGAACGAGCCACCAATGATGCCCGCGTACCAGTGAACATCCTGCAGGACCCCGTCCTTATCGTCGGGCGGGACAATCCCAAAGTCATGTTCGAAGCGCTCGTGCCAGGCCTCTGGCAGGTCACGGATGGAGAGACTACCCTCAAGTAATTGCAGCTCAAAGTCGAAACGCAACATCACGTGTAAGTTGTACGTCACCTCATCTGATTCGGTGCGGATGAGCGATTTTTCCACTTTGTTAATTGCAGCATAGAACTCATCGAGCGAAACGCCTTTGAATTGATCCGGGAAATGCGCCTGCAATTTAGGATACATAAACTCCCAGAAGTTGCGACTTCTACCCACGATATTTTCCCAGAGACGAGACTGTGATTCATGCACACCCGCGCTGGTTCCGCCTCCGGTGGGCATTCCCTCATAGGACATGTCTATCCCCTGCTCATACATGGCATGACCTGCCTCATGCATATTACTGAAAAGACAATCGCCAAAATCATTTTCCTTGACGCGCGTCGTAATGCGGATGTCACCCAGTGAGAATTTTGTCATAAATGGATGATGAGTCTTGTCAATGCGGCCGCGTGAGAAATCGTAGCCAAGCTGCCTGACCACTTCAGCGCCAAATGACAGTTGTTCAGCTTCAGGGTAATACTTGTTTAGCACCGAGTCGTCCACAGGAGGCTGGGAAGTGATCGAACGGACAATAGGCACGAGTTGGTCGCGCAAATCAGCAAACAGCGCGCGGACTGTGGACGCTTTCATTCCATAATCCGCGAAGTCAATCAGCGGGTCAGCAATATGCTCATAGTCCCCGAAAAAATCAGCGAGCTTGCGACTCAACTCAAGAGTCTTTTCAAGATTCAATCGCACTTTCGAAAAATCATTTGCAGGGCGCGCCTCCGTCCAGGCCTGATAGGATTTAGCACCATGCTCATTCAATTCGCCGATAAATGCAGGCGGAACTTTGAGAGCACGCTCATACTCGCGCCGAGCCACCCGGATCAGGCTGGCATTATCGGAATCATAAGGCAGGCTTTCTTCATAGGAACGCAGATCGTCGAGCAATTTGCCGATCTTTTTATCGATGAATTTTTCCTGCGCCATACGAGCCATCATCGCGGACTGACGTCCTCTTGCTTCCGCGCCACCAGGTGGCATATACGTGCTTTGATCCCAGCCAAGTAAAGCGTTTACATGGTTGAGATCGCCAACTTCAAGCAGGCGGGCTTTGAGGTCTTGTAATTTCTTCTCGGGCTTTGCCACAGGATTCTCCTATTCAATAGGTTTGTTATTGCAACTGTGCCTTGATTTTATCAGCAGTTTCTTTATAGCCTTCCAGTTTCTCGCGCTCTTTCTGGACTAATTGCGCGGGTGCTTTGTTGGCAAAGTCACCTGCGAGAAGTTTTTCAAGCCGCTCGATATGTGATTGCGCCTCCTTCAATTCTTTTTCGAGACGTGTTTTATCTTCTTCTAAAGCTTCCATGCCAGAGATGTATATGTTTGTGGAACCTACCACCAGGGATGTCCCGGCTTCTGAAGGCTTGTACTCTGAACCATAGACAAACGTTTGTTCCAGGTCTGTACTTGCCAGGGCTGAAATCATCGGCAAATAATCTTTGTATAACGAAGCATTCTGTGCTGTGACAAATACAGCTCCTATTTTCCGGGATGGCTTGATGCTTCGTTCAGCGCGCAAGTTTCGGATGGCGCGTATCGAGTCTTGTAAGAGCATGAACTGAGAAATTTTCGCTTCCTCCCAGTTTTCTGCTTCGTGCGGCTCAGGCCACTTCGCGATGATCAAGGCATCAGGCCAATCCACGGATATATCTTTCAACGGAGATTCGCGCAAGGCGCTTCGCATATGTCCCCACAACTCTTCCGTCACAAATGGCGTGAAAGGATGAAGCAACCTCAGGGAAATATCAAATATCCGCGCCAAAATTTCGATCGTCGAAGATCGAGTCTCGTCATCCTTCATCTGTTCTTTTGCGATCTCCACATACCAGTCCGCGAAGTCAGACCAGATAAAGTCGTAGATTTGCTGACCAGCCTGTCCATACTGGAAGTTTTGGAAGAGGCGCTCTACATCGCGGACGAGTTGCTGGGACTTGGCAGAGATCCAGGAGTCGGCGAGAGTGTATTCTCCCTCACCCGTCCTTCGGACACCCTCTCCCGCGGGGAGAGGGGCATCAATTGCGTTGATCAGGAATCGTCCGATATTCCACAACTTATTGGCAAAGTTGCGGTTGGACTCCACTTTCTTCACACCGACATTCGTGTCATTGCCCGGCGTCGAACCCACAAGCAACGTGAAACGCAACGCGTCGGTGCCATATACGTTCATGACATCCAACGGATCGATTACATCGCCATAGGTTTTGGACATCTTCCGTCCAATCTCGTCGCGCACGAGTCCATGCAGATACACAGTATGGAAAGGGGGTTGT
>DAINRK010000300.1:0-5934 GCA_036741855.1 Anaerolineales bacterium | reverse complement strand
GCTTGGAGAAGGGGAGGAAACGCTGATCGAATTGCTGAATCAGTTGTCAACTGGAAAAGAAGTGGGGCACCTCCTGGGACTGGCATCTCATAAAACGTTACATCCTTCCCGCCGTCCCGATATCACCAACCTTGATAAGCTGCCGTTCCCTGCATGGGATTTGGTGGACGTCGAAAAATATCGCTCCATTTGGATGAAGCGCCATGGATATTTTTCGATGAATATGGTGACCACGCGTGGCTGTCCGTATCATTGCAACTGGTGTGCCAAGCCGATCTGGGGTCAGCGTTACAACTCACGCTCTCCAGAGAATGTGGTCGCGGAAATGAAATGGCTCAAGGAGAATTTTGCTCCCGATCACATCTGGTTCGCAGATGATATTTTGGGTTTGAAGCCGCATTGGATTGAAAAGTTTGCAGAATATTTGCAGGAAGCAGACGCAGTGATTCCGTTCAAATGTTTGCAGCGTGCAGATCTGGTGAATCAAAAAACTGCAACAGCACTTGCAAAAGCGGGATGTAAAACCGTATGGATCGGTGCTGAGTCGGGTTCGCAAAAAATTCTTGATGCTATGGAAAAGGGTGATTCGGTTGAGGATATTTACAACGCCGCGCAGCTCTTGCGCGCCCATCATATCGAAGTGGGATTCTTTTTGCAATTCGGTTACCCTGGCGAGACGTGGGAGGATGTGCAGAAAACGTTGAAGATGGTGCGAGAGTGTGCGCCCGATGATATTGGTATTTCGGTTTCGTATCCACTGCCTGGAACAAAGTTCTTTGAGCGCGTGAAAATGGAACTTGGCGAGAAACAAAACTGGTCAGATTCTGAAGACTTAGCAATGTTATATCGCGGACCATTCCCAACGGAGTTCTATCGTCTTCTGCATGGTCGTGTGCATTATGAGTTCCGCACGCGAAAAGCGCTGCGTCAACCATCTCTCCGCGGTTTGATTAATGTGCCGCGCAACCTTGTCGGCCTAATGAGAAGCGAAATGCAGCTAAGGAGATTTGTTCTCGGAAGTATATGAGATATTGACCATGGAATTCATACCTACCCGGACAATACTAAATTTTGTTGGCGATAAGATCCATTCTTTACCGTTAGCTATCGTATATGTAACTGACCGATGCAATTCTCGATGTGTAATGTGTGATTATTGGCAATTTGGTCAAACACACATTTCTTTTCAACGCGCCAGGGCGCTCGCGCAGGAATTTGACCAGTTAGATACACGCTGGGTTTTGCTGTCTGGTGGGGAGCCTTTGTTACACCCTCAATGGGCAGACATTGCGCGTATTCTTGCAGGTGGTCGGCGTCAATTGTGGCTTTTGACGGCGGGATTGGCCTTGGAGAAGTATGCGGATGTTATAGCGGATCTATGCCAAAAGGTCACCGTATCTCTTGATGCCGCCAATGCAGACAGTTATCAGTCCATTCGCGGTGTTAATGCGTTTGAGCATGTATGCGCTGGAATCCGGTCCGTTGTGGAAAGGAATCAAAATGTTTCGATACGCTGCACCATTCAACGGCGGAATTACCGGCAATTGCCGGAACTAGTGGAACTGGCGCATAACTTGGGTGTCAAGCAAATTTCCTTCCTGGCAGTGGATGTTCTGACACACGTTGCCTTTGCGCGCAGACAGGAAATTATCAGTAATCTAGCCTTGGAAAAAGATGATCTTCCCGAATTTGATCGGGTTTTGGCAGATCTCTTTGAACGATTTAAGTCTGATTTCGAAACAGGTTTTATCGCTGAATCCCCCGTTAAGTTAAGCCGACTCCGACAATATTTTGCTGCACTTCATAGCATCGTTGATTATCCCTATGTCAAGTGTAATGCGCCCCGATTCTCTGCTGTTTTTACGGCGGATGGAAAAATACAGCCCTGTTTCTTTATTTCACCCTCTGAAAAGCTTGGTATCAATGATTCGGCTATGCTCTCGCTTCGGCACGACATCAGAACCGGTAAGCGTAACGAGTGCAAGACCTGTGTGTGCTCTATGTATCGTGGCGTTCGCTCTATTAATCTTCTGGATCAATAATGGAAACATCTGACGTGTTGCGTGATACACAGTTAGCATTTGATTCTGTTGCCATGGATTATGATGGTGCGTTAGGTAATAATGCCCTCGTGCAGCGAATACGGGCGCGTACAATGGCTGTAGTAATGCGAAGTGTCCCATCTGCATGCAACTTGCTGGATCTTGGATGTGGTACAGGCCTGGATACTGCACATCTGGCGAGTGCTGGGTATTTTGTTACTGCAGTTGATTGGTCATCGGAAATGGTTCGGAGAACAAAAGAACGGATTGATAAAGAAAACCTGCAAGACAAAGCCGAGGTGAAACATTTGGGTTTTCACCAATTGGACGAATTTCCGTCTGAATTTTTCGATGGAGTTTATTCCAATCTGGGAGCGTTGAATTGCGCTCCCAGGATTGAAGATGTTGCAGTATCACTTTCAAAAATTATGAAACCTGGGGCAAAACTAATTTTCTCTGTAATTGGCCGAATTTGTCCGTGGGAATGGCTGTACTATATTATGAAAGGGCAGTGGCATCGAGCCAATTTACGGTTCCAACGTGGACTTGTTCCTGTACCTCTAAATGGACGCACGGTATGGACTCGCTATTATTCGCCGCTTGAATTTCGAAATCCTTTTGAAAATGCAGGCTTTCATCTTGTTAGCCTGCGTGCCTTAGGATTATTTATCCCTCCGCCATATATGATTCGATTTGCTGAATCGCATCCAAACATGATTGAAGTTCTACAGAACCTTGATGATCGCATCGGTCATTGGCCGATTCTGCGAAATGCGGGCGATCATTTTCTTATCGTGATGCAAAAGCATGCTTGAGTCTCAATTCGTATTCGCATGCCCGCGTTGTGCAACTGCTTTGTCTGGCGAACTGACCTGTGCGCAATGTGGTACGGCATTTGAAATGGTCGGTGGAATTTACCGCTTTTTGCTGCCTGAACGATGCAGCCAGATTCAATCTTTTCTCTTTCAGTATCGACTGGTACGAGAACGCGACGGTTATCGGTCGTATACAGCAGACGAATATCGTCAGTTGCCAATCATCCAGGGGGACAGTCCACAAGCAGAGGTTTGGAAGGTGCGTCGGGAGAGCTATGATCGGCTCTTATCCTTGATGGGTGGACAACCTCTTTCCATCCTTGACCTTGGGGCAGGTAATGGCTGGTTGTCGCATTGCCTCGGTAAAAGGGGACACCAACTTATGGCAGTCGATTGGTTGGACGATGAGCACGACGGCTTGGGCGCGTACCATAATTATCCGGTGCAATATACTTGTGTCCAGGCAGATTTTGATGCCCTGCCATTCAGGCCGGGTCAGTTCGATGCCGTCGTATTCAATGCCTCACTTCACTACAGCAACAATATTGAGAAAACCTTGAGTCATGCGTGCAATATGCTAAAGCCTAATGGACGAATTTATGTGATGGACTCACCCACCTTTGCTTCGAATGAGAGCGGAAACATTATGCTCAAGGAGCATGTTGATTACCTGCGTAAAAACTATGGACTTAAGGAGATTATTCAATTAGGTGTGGGCTATCTCAACCGGAAGAAAATAATCCAGTGGGGCAAAACTCTTGCTATCGCATTTCATTTTTATCCATCTCATGGATCCTATCTCTGGGCAATGAAACGCTGGTGGGCGGGAGTCAAAAGTGGAAGAGAATCTGCAGCTTTTGGGGTTTGGGAAGGTAAGCGGCTTTGAAAAAAAAGATCATCCGGCTATGGCTTACCTTGCGACATCAGATATTTGGATGGCGTTATCGTCGTCTAACGATTGAACATGTGCATGATGTTCCCCTCATTATCCTGCCGCAGGTTTTCAATCCCGTTTTATTTCGGAGCGGTGAACTCCTGGCGCGCAGTATCGAATCGACTTCACTGCTAAATCAGAATGATCACCAAATACCGTTCGTACTCGACCTGGGTTGTGGTTCTGGCATAGGAGCAGTATTTGCGGCACGACGCGGTGCTCGCGTCATTGCTGTGGATATAAACCCCGAAGCGATTCGATGCGTCCGGTTGAATGCAATTCTTAATCACCTGGATGATAGAATTCAGCCACGCTTTGGTGATCTATTTGAGCCAGTAGAGAACGAACGCTTTGACCTTGTTCTCTTTAATCCGCCTTTTTATCGCGGCCAACCAAAGGACGAGATTGATCGGGCATGGCGCGGTGAACACTTGTTTGAAAGATTCGCTGCCGGTTTAGATTCCTACCTTACACCTAAAGGTACGGCCTTGATTGTGCTCTCTACTGATGGTGAAGGTCAATGTTTACTAAATGCCCTGGGAGCAGCCGGTTTTGTGATTATGCCAGTCGTTCAACGTGATTTTGGCAATGAAGTGATTACTGTTTATCAGGTGAACGCAGTGAAGCAAGTTTCGGAGAACGATGATCATTCTCTATAATCCTCAATCGAGTGCAAATAAGAAACCTGTATTGCCATTTTCCCTGCTGGCAGTGGGGGCAGTCCTGGAGCGTAAATACGAATACACTCTTGTGGACGGGAATCTGGAAACCGACTCACTCGCCAGGCTTGACAATCTAGTACGCGAAAGTGATGATCCATGTGTGCTGGGGGTGACTGTAATGCCGGGTCCGCAGTTGGGACAAGCCACACCATTATGCCGCGAACTCAAACAACGGCATCCCAATCTGACAATCGTCTGGGGTGGATATTTTCCGACTCAACACTGGGATGTGTGTCTTAGTTCTGAGTTTGTCGATTACGTGGTGCGCGGTCATGGGGAGCTTGCCTTTCTCGAATTGCTAAACTTGATCTTTGGCCAAAAATGCACATTGAATAACATACAAGATGTGGCCGGGATTGCTTATCGGGATTTGAACGGTAAACCTGTTTCTAATCTACTGGCGCCGATCCCACATCCCAGAGATTTGCCGATCTTCAATTTTGACCGGATTCCTGTATCGCGTTATGTTCGTCGAACTTTTTTAGGCTCGCGCACCTTAGGATATCACTCCTCCTATGGATGTCCTTTCTTTTGTAATTTCTGCGCGGTTGTCAATATGGTCAACGGCAAGTGGTTTCCGCAGTCTGCCGCGCAGGTTGCGGATGCTATGAAAGCTTATCAAGAACGCTGGAACATAAATGCGGTTGAATTTTACGATAACAACTTTTTTGTCCATGAGGCGCGTACAGCTGAGTTCGCAGAAAGAATAAGGCGCCTGCAATTGGGGTGGTGGGGGGAATCTCGAATTGATACTCTCCTCAAATATTCACCGCGGAACTGGAAGCTGATGCAAGAGTCTGGGCTGAAAATGGTTTTCATGGGAGCTGAATCTGGTTCGGCAGAAACACTGAAGCGTATGGATAAAGGCGGTACAATGTCGCCTGAGAAAACGCTTGAGATGGCGCGGCTGATGAAGACATACAATATCATTCCGGAGTTTTCTTTTGTGATGGGCAACCCTCCCGATCCTGAAGGCGATATTCGTGGAACGATGGAATTCATCCGCAAAGTGAAGACGGTCAATTCCCGCGCTGAGATTGTTATGTATCTCTATACTCCTGTTCCTCTTTCAGGGGATCTGTACGATGAGGCACTGGCTGAAGGCTTTTCCTTTCCAAAGACGTTGGATGATTGGATCAGACCTGAATGGCGCGATTTTTCGCAGCGTCGTTCCATAACGATGCCGTGGATGAAACAGTCCCTACAACAACGCTTGCATGATTTTGAACGAGTCCTTAATGCATACTACCCGACCGCGACAGACCCAAACTTAACCAAGTTATGGAGATCAGTTTTACGGGCTGCATCATACTGGCGTTATCACCTTCGTTTTTATCGCTTCCCACTAGAATTGCGTGCTCTCCACCGTGTCATCTCCTACCAGCGTCCAGAGACATCGGGTTTCTAAGTCTGTCAGTGAA
>DAINRK010000299.1:0-5954 GCA_036741855.1 Anaerolineales bacterium | reverse complement strand
ACTCTTTCATTTTATTTTCTATTGACTTATCAATTTGATGCGAGGACTTACCAGAGGTATTTAGCCTTTTTACATTGGGCAGAGTGAATTTACCAACCCCAAGAAATTTGTATATCTTTTGCATAAACTCGATACTATCCCTGTTTAATTCTTCATAATCCGCCACAAAGAGCTGGTCGTCGGTGAAATATTGCTTGACAACCGATAATTGGGAACCATATCGTCCTACATTTAGGTATCTCGCGCCAACTAAGGGATTCCCAATCATAGGTTTATTTTCGGTCGCCTGCCTTGAAGATTTCTGGTCTTTTATGAAGTTAAAGGCATCAGTGATTGCCTGCGCAAAGGATCTCCCATCCACTTTGCCCTTGTAATGGTATTCATAATCTGAAATTGCTCTTTCAATGGGGTTTCTTAAGATCGCTATGAGTTTGGCATGCGGAATGATTTTCTTGATCCATAAGACGGATGTGGGAACAGCCAAATAGGCCGTTGAAGATTCTCCTCGCATAGATTCGGTTGCAGATACGAATAAGCCCATGTACTCTCGTAAAGTGAAATATGAATAAGGTTTTCCAACTGCAGCTTCCTCTTTTTTGATTCGCGGAGGATTCATTGACAAGAAAAACATTGGTTCCTTGTTTTGGCTCATAAAAATCTCCGGATGTTGTTTGCAATAATAGTATAGTGATGTAGTACCCGCCTTGTTCGCCCCAATAATGAAAAAATTAGGCAGTTGCATCTCATATGGCCGGGAAGCATTGTTCAATAGTTGGTGCTTTAGTCTACTAAAACGTTTTAACATTGTTGGCTCCTGTTCCTGACTCTCCTGCAAAGAACAAGCCTAATCTATTTGATGATAGGAATGCCATTCCTAATTTTCGCAAGAAAATCATATTTTGGGTCGAAAATCGTGGGTCCTTTATAGCCTTTGCACAATCAGAACGGCTTGCCAGAATTTCTGCGGATCATCAATATAGGCACATACTTTAAAGTAGGATCCCCATTCACGTTTAATGAAGGAGAGAGGTACCACGGCATCTCCATAGGTGTCTTCGACGCCCTTATTAGTCGGCATAAATACCAGATTTCCAGAATCATATGTCTGTAAAAATTCGGTCACTCGTGGTTTATGCCGGGAAAGCCCCCTATACCAATCTACATCCGTATCTGCTGGTATGTTTCCAATAAAATCTATAAATCGACGTGGCTCAATTGTTAGGCAGAAAACACAATTGGGACGCGCAACCCGCGCAAGTTCTCTCATCCAATGCAGGTGGATTTTCTCTGGAAGATGTGTGAAGACGGAATAAGCCATAATGGTATCGAAGTAGCCGTCGGGGTAAGGTAAGGTCCCCTCAGGATGAATCCAATCAATTTGACCGGGTATGTTCAGGCTATGACAGGTATCAACAATGAATTGATTAACATCACAGCCAAATAAATTAGCCTCATCAACATCCTTCCAAAAAAATCTTAAGTATCGTCCCCATCCACATCCAAAATCAAGAAAGTGGCTTTCCTGTCGAAGTGGGTTGTCAAGTTTTTTCGTGTTTTCTTTTACTAACTTGTAGAACGCGAAGGCTTCGCGCAGGGTTTTTTCATTCGAGGAGCCAACAAATTGTGCTTGCAATTCCGGCGGAGGAAAACCCGGAAATTGTAGGCCATTGATAACTGGCGTAGATATACTTTTGATCAATATATCAAGCCATTTTTCATCGCTTAGGTTTTTGATGCTATCTGGCAGCTTGGATTTCATATAGTCTCCTTATGAATATAGAGTGACGAGGTTGATATAAATTGATAACAAATTGCTGCCATCAAGCCTTATTTTTCTTCGTTATTGAATTCAATGCTAAGGCGGTGGCTTGCAAATAAGCATATCCATATTTTTGATCGGGTTCAAGGTGGGTGCCTTCTGCCCACTCATTCCAGGCATTGATAAAAACGAATTGCCTATCTTCCGGCAGGTATTCCTGGCTGTATTTCATGGCGTCTTCCAGCCATTTCTGATATGCAGAAGGGGATGAATTGATAAATATGTTCGAATCGTTCTGCTTTCGAGCGGTGTTGTCCCAGGATACCATGACGGTCTTGAAAAGAGTGTAATCGATTGGTTTCTTTTCAAGCATAATGCGCGCAGCGGAGCAATAGTCATAAATATATCCTCTAAATTTAGGGTTGGTCATTTCCACCGAAGCCGGGCTGACGATCGAATTCCCGGCGCCATGAGGCGGAAATTCGATTGCCGCGTCAAAGCCATACTGACGCGGATCAGTAACATCAAAACTTTGTGCGGCGACCAGATAGATTTCACCCACGCCCATCCTTCTGCATTCAGAGCGCCATATCTCAGTAGCCTTTTTTGGATTGAGCAGCAAGTTTACCCGATACACAATTAAAATAGGTTTCCCATCCACGCGGATATAACGGTGGTCTCTAAAATATGGGCTTATATCGCGGATAAAATGTGAATATTCGTACTCTGTATGTACCTGTTCAATCAGCACTTCATGTTCAGCCCCATCCCAGCGGCGCGTCCAATTCTCGTTTGCCCAACACAGGCAGAAGGGCAGATCAAGATAGGGGTCGGTAATGTATTGGTCAAGCGGCAGCTCGAGCAATCGTTTACCGGCAAACCAATAATAGTAGAAACAAAATCCATAAATGCCATACTTTTTGGCGAGCTCTACCTGGCGTCTCTGCACATCCCGAATACGCAAATCGTAGAATCCGAGTTCGCCAGGCAGGTGCGGTTGATAATGTCCTTTGAAGTTGGGCACGGCCTTGGATACATTTGTCCATTCTGTAAAACCCTTGCCCCACCATTCATCATTTTCCGGAATCGGGTGAAACTGGGGTAGGTAGAAAGCAATGATTTTTGCCGCGTCATCCGCGAGGGCAACATCATCTGGGTTCAGTGGGACAAAAAGGTCTGATTTATCATTTATGTTACCCGCGGCAGCTTGGAGAGTTGTATCAGAAGAGGCAGTTGTCCGAAGAACTCTCCTTCTTCGGAGCATAAATAACTTAAATCTGTTCATAATCTTCTCTAAGAAAGTGCCAACGCCATCCATGCGTAAGGCTTGTCCTATCCTCATAAGCTGGAACACAAAACGTTCCTGCCTGCTTCCTGATGGGAACAGCGTAAACCGCATGCGAACGATGAACAGATATAGTTTCCAGGTTACTCCGCCTTTTATTTCTTCAAGTTCACTCTTAAGAGATCGAATAGTTTGGTCTTGATCTGCGATCCGCAACTGCATTTCTCCCAACCGGGTTTCCAACTGGCTTGAGAAAACATCACTCTGGGCGGTCAAGGTAATGAAATCGGACTGGCTAAAACTATAAAGTTTCTCGATCTTCTTGGCTCGATCGTGGTCATTCAGGATTTCGAATAAGATATTTAGTCCGAATAATTCTGTAACCCGGTTTGATTTGAACTCAAGTGCCACCATTGCCAATGCGAATTCCAGGTCAAAGCCTTCCGGCTTGATGAATCGCTGAGCGCTGGGAAAAATTTTGACGAATTGTTCGGATGAACGAATATCCCTATAATTCCCTAATATTTGGAGAAATTCGAATTGCCAGCGAGCACGCGTTTCCGGGCGATCGCCGCTTGTGTTCAACTCATTATCGCGTACTCGAAACCGGACTAACTTTTCTGGCATCACATATATTTCATACTTCATGCACAACCGTACCCACATATCCAAATCGGGGACCACTGCGAAGCCATATCTGTACGAGCCGCAATCTTCGTAGCATTGCCTTCGGATAAGCAGGCTGGGATGGCAGAGCGCATTGTAATAGTAAAAAAAATGCCAAAGCCATTCATGGCGTGGCCGGTTTGGCTGCTTAAACACATCGTAATAAAAGTGTGATTTTTCTCTAAACAGCTTGCCATCTTCATTGATAATGAGCGCGTTTGTAAAGACCGCTCCAATCTGTGGATTTTGATCCAAAAACGCGGTCTGTTTCTCAAGCTTTTGGGGCTCCCAAATATCATCAGAGTGATGGATGGCAATATATTCTCCCTGTACTCCTTTTGTAAGTGCCCGCCTAATGTTTCCTCCCCGTTTGTTGGTTTCATTTCTGAAAGCCTGAATCCTTGGGTCAGAATAGCTGTTTATAATTTCCCAGGATTCGTCAGTGGAAGCGTCATCCCAGATAATAAGCTCAAAATCGGAATATGTCTGATTCAGTACGCTATCGATCGCCTCTCGTAGGTATTTTGCGTGATTATATGATGTCAAAATGACAGTTACTTTGGGTGTTTTGGCCATTAGAGAACTTTTCCGGTCAGGTAGTCTTAGCTTACTCGCAATCGCTTATTATAATTTATCTACTTTCCAGTAAAGTGCTAATTTCCGCCCCATTGACGACGGCAAAACGAATGAGCTCGCAAATGTGGGAAATTTCCTGTTTCCCAACTGTAGTTCCCGAAGGAAGTTGTAACACTTTTGAGGTCAGTTCTTCTGTTTCAGGCAACGCGAGTCCAGCATTCGGAAAATTGGAACGATAAGGTTCCATTTGGTGACAGCCTGGATAAAAATAACGGCGAGCGAGGATATTTTCAGCATGCAGGATCTTTACCAGCAGGTCGCGGCTGAGACCCGCTGCGCTTTCATCAATTTCTATCACAACATATTGATAGTTGTTTTTTTCATCTCCCGTGTATTTAATCAATTGAACCCCCGGGAGGCCCTCCAGCCCCCTGGAATAAACCAGGTAATTCTCATAATTTATCTTGATGAACTCATCCAGACTCTCCAACGAAGTCAGTCCCATCGCGGCGGATACTTCACTCATTTTGCCATTTGTGCCGATATCTATAACATTGTCTAACCCGGCAAAGCCGAAATTGCGCATCCTTCGTAATTTCTCAGCAAGTTCATCGTTAGTTGTGGTGACTGCCCCTCCCTCAAAGGAATTAAAGAATTTCGTTGCGTGAAAACTAAAAACTTCTAATTCACCAAAACCACCGATCAATTTGCCCTGATGTGTACATCCAAAGGCATGAGCAGCATCGAACATTAGCCTGAGCCCGTGTTTTTTGGCGATAGAGCTCAATTTTTCGATATTACACGCGCGCCCCCAAACGTGGACGCCCAGAATGCCGGTTGTGTATTGAGTAATTACGTTCTCAACTTTAATCGGATCAATGTTGTGAGTAAGAGGATCTACATCACAAAAGACCGGAGTAATTCCCAGCCACTGCAATGCATGCGCGCTAGCAATAAATGTAAATGAAGGAAGAATAACTTCGCCTTGTAATCCCAATGCGCGTGCAGCAATTTCAAGGGCAACCGTTGCGTTGCACATCGCGATGCAATGTTTTACACCCAAATATCCGGCCAATTTTTGCTCGAGCTCCTGCACGAAGGGCCCATTGTTGCTCAACCAGCGGCGGTCTAACAAGTCATTGATGCGGGCTAAAAGCCGCTCACGATCTCCGATGTTTGGTCGGCCCACATGTAGTAATTCATTGAAGATGGGTTTGCCGCCAAACAGTGCAAGCTCATTTATATTCGTCTTGTACATTGCTCTAACTATTGTCCTTATAGTGATCTAAATATTTCTTGATTTCTTCCGGCTCGTTCCACATCAATACGTCAATAATGGATAGATTTGGCTCGAATTCATATTGTGCGGTCGAATAGGTGAAGGATGGGTGATTGCGAAATGTCAATTTGATATTTCGACTCTCAAAAGCTTCAGGATTATACAAATCTACTCCACCTGGTAGATTAACATATTCCTTTGCATCTAAATATTCACATAAATCAAGGATTCTTTCCTCTGCAGTACGTTCCTTTTCCAATTCAATGTTCAGGCCCGAACAAAATTGATACTTAAAATTCAGGTTCAATAATTGTGAGCAACGCACCAATATTTGGACGTTCAGTTGCGAAATGAACGTTTCCTGATTGAATAAACAATCCTTAACAAAG
>DAINRK010000298.1:0-5956 GCA_036741855.1 Anaerolineales bacterium | reverse complement strand
CCTTTGCCATCGCCATGGACGTGGCAAACGAGCCTGACCCGCGTAAATGTGTCATGATCGACGATCTGCCCCGTACGACACGCGCCGCGCTGGACGTAGGCATGGCAAGCCTGTTATATGGACATGAAGAGCCAACCTCAGATGCGAGCGGTTTTTTTTCGGATTGGACCCAATTGCCGATCTTGTTGGGGCAATAATTCCTCCGAAAAGGTCAATACGGGTCATCCCTACCGAATAAAACGGGGAGGAAATCGTTTGAAAATATATAATATATTTACGTGAATCATACGCATCCGTAACACTCTATTCATCGTATACTAATCAGGATATTGTATCTTTATCGAATACTTGGCTGTTTTTTTCCTTTGGAGGCATTTGTGAATCAAAGCATGAAAGCAATTCTTGGTCTTTTTGTAGGAATTATTTTGCTGGCGGGGGCCTTTGCAGGTGGTGTTTTAGTCGGGCATCTAGTGCCATCAAGCAATCAATTACCGCTTTTCAGTGACCTTATTCCCTCCTCGCCGAGCGCGACTCCTGATGCACAGGCTGCCACGCCGGCCGAGCAGGAAACTCTCTTTGCTCCATTCTGGGAAGCATGGAATATCGTCCATGAACAATATGTGGACCAGCCTGTTGATGATGTGGCGCTGATGCGCGGTGCGATCCGTGGCATGATGGACGCGCTGGGTGATAAACAAACCTTCTACATGGATCCAATCGTATATGAAACAGAAACATCCTCCCTTCAAGGTGAATACGAAGGGATTGGCGCGTATGTGGATACGGATGGAGAATATCTGACCATCATTAGTCCAATTGCTGGTTCCCCGGCTGAGGCGGCAGGATTGCGCCCCGGCGACAAAGTCATTGCAATCGATGGCGAAGATATGACAGGTGTTGCTCCTGAACAGGCACGATTAAAGGTACTTGGTCCAGCTGGTACAACTGTTGCCTTAAGAATATCCCGTGAAGGGGAAGCCCAACTGCTGGAATTTACTATTACCCGTGCCCGCATTAGTGTTAAGAGTGCCGAAGGCAAAATGCTGGAGGATGACATTGCTTATGTCGATATTAATACCTTTGGCGATCATACAACTGCCGAGCTTCGTAGCACGCTCGATAGCCTGTTGAAGGAAAACCCGAAAGGTATCATTATTGACCTGCGCAATAATCCCGGCGGATATTTACACACGTCCGTTGAAGTGGCATCCGAGTTCATTGCCGATGGTGTTGTCCTGTATGAACAATACGGCGATGGCCGCCGGGATGTTTACAATGCGAATGGTAAAGGACAGGCAACTGATCTACCAATTGTGGTGTTAGTGAATGAAGGTTCAGCATCTGCTTCTGAAATCTTAGCAGGTGCACTGCAGGATTACGGACGCGCAAAACTTGTCGGAGTGCAGTCATACGGAAAAGGCTCCGTGCAGAACTGGGTTCCGCTTTCGAATGATCAGGGCGCTGCACGTGTGACCATTGCCAAGTGGTTAACGCCAAAAGAACGCGCGATTGATCATATCGGTCTTACACCTGATGTCATTGTGGAATGTAGCGACTGCACATTGTTGAATGATAGCCAGAATGATGTACAGGTGCAGGCAGCGATCGAAACGTTATTTGCCATAATCAACGGGAGTCCAATCCCGACCTCAATGCCAACCAGTATTCCAACCCCTGTTCAATAACCTATCTGGAGGTATATCATGTTTTACTTAGATCCCGTCTACTTCATATTTATGATCCCGGCTTTCATTTTGATGGCTGCAACATCCTGGTATGTGCGCCACGCCAACAGCAAATGGAGCCAGGTTCGCGCTTCGAGCGGTCTCACCGGCGCTCAAGCCGCGCAGAGATTGATCTCTACGGGCAATCTGTATGGGGTTCAGGTACAAGGCACGCCCGGTGAACTCACGGACCACTATGACCCGCGCAACAAGACTTTATATCTCTCGCAAACTGTAGCCACCGTCCCATCCGTGGCCGCGGTCGCCATCGCTGCGCATGAGCTTGGTCATGCTTTACAGGATGCAGAGGATTATTTCCCGATGAAAATCCGGTCTGCGCTGGTGCCTGCTGTCAACATCGGCTCCAACTTGGGATGGTTCCTGATCATTATTGGGCTGGTATTGAATTTCATCCAATTGGCATGGATCGGTGTGATTGTCTTCGCCAGCGGTGCCCTTTTCGCACTTGCGACTCTGCCTGTGGAATTCAATGCTTCCGCCCGTGCAAAACAACTGCTGTATCAAACAGGCGTTATCCAAACCGAAGAGGAACGGCGTGGAGTGAATCAGGTGCTCAATGCCGCCGCGTTGACTTATGTAGCCGGTTTGGTCACAGCCATCCTGCAGTTGCTGTATTATGTCTTTCTGGTCGGCGGACGACGAAGAGACTAATCGCCCAGGCCGGATACACATTGTAAAAGAGACACCCGCGAGGAATTCGCGGGTGTTTGTGTATAATCCTCCTACATGCGGAAATTCATATTCATCCTCATCATCTTTCTCACTGCTGCATTAGTCTACATAAGCTTTGGCGAACTGGAAAGCATCATGAGGACCCTCAGAAACGGAAATTTATGGTTTCTTCTCCTGGCACTCCTCATTCAAAGTGGATGGTTCCTTGTGTCGGGACTGACCTATCTTTCGCTGTACCGTTTGTTGAGCATGGATGGGACGCTTCAGAAACTTTCCCTTTTATCTGCAGCTTCAAATTTCGTCAGCACGGTGGCCCCTAGCGCAGGCATGAGCGGGATCGTGGTCTTCTTCAACGACGCGAGCCGCAATGCGCAATCACCAGGCAAGATAACTGTTATCAGTGTCCTGTATGTTTTTCTGGATTATGTTGCTTTCCTTTTTGTGCTGACTCTGGGACTCATCGTTCTTTTCCGCCGCAACGATCTTGACCCGAGCGAGATTGGAGCATCAAGTGTAATATTCGTCATTGCCATAGTGCTTGGTTCTCTGCTGTATCTAGGTTCGCGTTCAGCGGATGCTTTCGGCAACGCGCTGGCATGGATGGCGCGACTCGTTAACCGCGTTGCCCGGCCGTTTATCCATCGAGATTATCTGAGTGAGGCCAGAGCCCATGAATTTGCTCATGAAATGGCGGCAGATCTTAAATCCCTTCCTGAGAGGCCGCGCAGCCTAATCACCCCAATACTTCTGGCGTTTGCGAACAAGGCACTTATGGTGTGCATTTTGGCAGTATCGTTTATGTCTTTCGAAGTTCCATTTTCTATCGAGACCATCATTGGAGGCTTTGCTATCTCCTATCTATTCCTCATTGTTTCACCAACTCCGTCAGGTATTGGCATTGTCGAAGGCGTCATGCCACTGGCATTAAGCTCGCTAAACGTGGAATGGAGTCAGGCGGTAGTCATTACGTTTGCTTATCGCGCGGTCACATTCTGGTTTCCGTTGGGAGTTGGCGCATGGGCATTGCGCCGCCTACACATGTAGAAAACTGATATGTCTCTTGCCTCTCTTTTGGATTTCTGGAAATATGATGCAGACACCGCGCCCAATCTCGTCACCTGGCGGACGATGCCTCCACGCCCCGCGCAAATACATCCTTTTCCGGATGATCTGCCTATTCCTATTAAACAGACCCTGATCGCATCCGGGATTCACTCCCTATACTTACACCAACTCGAAGCCTGGACTCACACCCGAGCCGGCAGGAACATCATCCTCGCCACAGGCACCGCCAGCGGCAAGACTCTTGCATACAACTTACCAGTATTCGCCTCATTGCTTCAAGATCACAATGCCCGCGCCCTTTACCTTTTCCCCACAAAGGCTCTCACTCAAGATCAACTGTCTACGCTTGAGAACATGGAACTTGGAATCTGGAACTTGAGCGCAGCAATCTACGACGGCGATACCCCTCAATCTGCCAGATCCGCGATTCGCAAAAACGCGCGCATCCTCCTCAGCAATCCAGACATGCTTCACACAGGCATCCTGCCGCATCACACCAACTGGTTGGAATTCTTCACAAACTTGAGGTTCATCGTCATCGACGAAATGCATACATATCGCGGCGTCTTTGGTTCGCATGTTGCCAACGTTATTCGCAGACTCAAACGTGTTGCGGATTTTTATGGTGCGAATCCGCAGTTCATTCTGGCATCGGCAACAATTGGCAATCCAAAAGAACTTGCAGAGAACCTCATCGAAGAACCTATACATCTCATTGATAACGACGGCTCCGCCCGCGGGCCGCGTCACTTCATCATCTACAACCCACCGCTTATAGATGAATCGCTGGGCTTGCGAAAGTCGTCCCTGCTTGAAAGTGTACGATTGGCACAAGACTTGTTGCGAAGCGACATTCAATCAGTTGTCTTTGCACGGTCGAGAAGAAGCGTAGAAATTGTTTTGAAATATTTGCAAGAATTCCCCTCTCCTAATGGGAGACTGCGAAGCGTTCCGCAAGGAGGGGTTAGGGGTGAGGGGGCCATCCGCGGCTACCGAAGCGGATATTTACCAACACAAAGAAGAGAAATAGAAAAGGGACTCCGCGATGGGAGCGTAAAAACCGTCGTTGCCACAAACGCGCTGGAACTCGGAATAGACATCGGCGGGCTGGGTGCAGCGATTCTGGTCGGCTATCCGGGCACCATCGCCTCCGCGCGACAGCAGGCAGGTCGGGCCGGACGCGGGCTCGAATCCGCAGTGGCTGTTATGGTTGCATCTGCAAGTCCTATTGACCAGTTCCTTGCCCACCATCCAGAATACTTTTTTGAGCGTTCTCCTGAGCAGGCCCTGGTCAATCCCGATCATTTGCTGATCCTGTTGGAGCATTTACGTTGCGCCATGTTCGAGTTGCCGTTTCAAAAAGGGGAAGGCTTTGGTGCGGTTACCGCGGAGACCATTGAGGAGTATCTGAACTTCCTGGTCGAAAACAATGAGGCACACCTCTCAAAGGAATAATATTATTGGATTGCAGATCAATATCCCTCCGCGAATATCTCATTGCGTTCGGCGTCTCCACAAAGTGTTGTCCTGCAAACAACGATGGACGAACGGCCCTTGACCATCGGCACTGTTGATGGCGAAAGCGCCACATGGATGACCCATCCCGGCGCCATCTATTTGCATGAGGCACAATCATATTTTGTCCGAGAGTTAAATCTTGAAGAACATATCGCCCGCCTGCAACCTATCGAAAGCGACTATTACACCGAGCCGCTCCAGCAAACCAGCATTGAAGTTCTATCTGAATCTGCTCGAGCCGCGCTCCCCTCTCCTGCTAGGAGAAGGGCCGGGGGTGAGGTCGGCGACAAAGCCTGGGGCGAACTCCAAGTCACCACGCAGGTCACTGGTTTTCGCAAACGCCGCTGGTACACGCACGAGAATCTCGGAGAAGAGCCGCTGGACTTGCCTCCTGCCGATCTGCAAACGACAGGCTACTGGCTTTCACTTTCCGAAGAGACCATTGCTCATCTCCGCGAAATGGGAGCCTGGTCCAATGACCCAAACAACTATGGACCCGACTGGCCTCGCATTCGCGACCGAGTCCGCGCGCGCGATAAATATACATGCCAGGTTTGCGGCACACCGGAGACAACGCGCCAACATGATGTACATCACAAGATTCCATTCCGCGCCTTCACTTCCATAGCAGAGGCTAATCGACTGGAAAATCTCACAACGCTCTGCCAATCCTGCCATCGCCAAGCGGAAGAAAATGTCCGCATGCGAAGTGGACTTGCTGGTCTCGCCTATGTGCTCGGCAACCTCGCGCCATTATTCTTGATGTGCGACACGGGCGACCTGGGCACACATATCGAACCCGTCGAAAATAAAACCTTTGGTCAGCCAACCGTCGTTCTGTACGACTCAATTCCCGCAGGGATTGGCTTCAGCCAAAAATTATTCGAAATGCACGATGAGTTGATCGCCCGCGCGCTGGAACTTGTCAGCGAATGCCCCTGTCCGGATGGTTGTCC
>DAINRK010000297.1:0-5982 GCA_036741855.1 Anaerolineales bacterium | reverse complement strand
GGCGACGTTGGATGAACCCGAACACGGTCTAACGGATGCTGTGCTGGCCGACACCGATGTGCTGACCTGGTGGGGGCATATGGCTCATCACGAAGTGAGCAACGAGGTCGTCACGCGTGTTCAACAGAGGGTGCTGGATGGAATGGGGTTGATCGTTTTGCACTCCGGCCATTTCTCAAAAATCTTTGTTCGCCTTATGGGCACAACGTGCAATCTCATCTGGCGTGAAGCGGATGAACACGAGCGTATTTGGGTGGTTGAACCAGGTCACCCGATTGCCGCTGGGCTGGGACCCTACTTTGAAATTCCACGCGAGGAGATGTATGGCGAACGATTTGACATCCCCGCGCCCGACACGTTGGTGTTCATAAGTTGGTTTCAGGGTGGTGAAGTATTCCGAAGTGGTTGTTGTTATCAACGCGGCTTAGGAAAGATCTTCTACTTCCGTCCCGGTCATGAAACGTATCCCACATACTATCAAAAGGAAGTGTTACAGGTGATTACTAATGCAGTGAAGTGGGCCGCTCCAAGCGGCGCTCCATCTGTCACCTTCGGTAATCGCCCGCCCTTAGAGGAGTTATGAGTTGTTGTGCCAGTATTGATCATTTTATTTTTGTCAAAATTGGCACTGGGATTGGTGCGGGCATTATCTCAAATGGAAAAATTCGTCGAGGAAATGATGGTTCAGCTGGCGATATCGGACATATCTGCGCGGATAAAATGGTCCACTGTGTGTCTGTGGGAACAAGAGTTGTTTGGAAGCAATAGCAGCAGGACCGGCCATTTCGTTAAAGGCAATAGAAGTCGCTCGAATCCATCAAGTTCTCTCGTATGGGTTTGAACTCTGGCGTGATGGGGGCAATTTCCTTGGCGCTGGATTATGTATTCGCGATTGAAGATCATCCTCATTTGATCGTTTAGGAAGGAGGTGTCTGGGACGAAATAAAATAACATTCACTTACAAAAATTTCAAACACTCATTAAAATTCAGGAGAAGATGAACATGTCTACAAAAAGCAAGAATTTTGTTTTATTGGTGACGATACTGATCACCATTACATCCATGATCACTGCCTGCGCCGCGCCGACAACCCAAGCCGCCGCGACTGAGGCACCAGCTACTGAAATGCCGGCCACAGAAGCTCCTACCGAAGCCCCTGCGACGGAGGCGCCAGCAACCGAAGCACCCGCAGTGGAGGGCGCGCCGTTTACGATAGGTATTTCCAATCCGTTTATCAGCAGCGAATACCGCACACAGATGATTGATGAGCTGATCGCGACCAACCAGGAATATATGGATCAGGGTCTTACCACTGAGCTCGTGATCGAAAGCGCGGATACAGATGTGGCTGGTCAGATTCAACAATTGCAGAATCTGATTGCTCAAGATGTGGATGCTATTCTCGTAAATCCAGGTGATGTGAGCGGTCTAAACGCTACCCTGCAGGAAGCACTCGACAAGGGCATCATTGTGATCTCGGTCGATCAGGAACTTGATGTCCCAGGCGTTTACAATGTTGGTATCGACCAGAAGGAATGGGCGAAGACCAGTGCCCAATGGCTAGCTGAAAAACTTGGTGGCGAAGGCGATATCGTTGAGATCGAAGGTTTCCCTGGTCATCCCGCGAATGTAGCCCGAATGGAAGGTGTGGATGAAGTGTTTGCGGAAAATCCCGGTATCAACGTCCTGGCGAAGGATACCGGCCGATGGGACGAGGCAACCGGTCAGCAAGTGATGTCCAACTTCCTAGCCTCTTATCCCAACCTCGACGGTTATTGGACTCAAGATGGCATGGCGATCGGCGCGCTGCAAGCGGTCATGGCCGCCAACCCCGCAAAATGGCCTCAGGGTGTCGGCGAAGGTCGTTGTCAATATCTCAAGCTCTGGCAGGAAGCACTTACTCTTAATCCTGACTTCGATAGCATTGCGGTCGCGAACCATCCAGGCGTATCTCCCACTGGTCTTCGCATTGCGGTCCACATGCTGCAGGGCGAACAGGTTGATGAAAGCAAACTGGGTGGCGCGAACGGTCTATCCTTCGTGTTGCCTGTTGCGGCTGTGATCACATCTGAGAACCTCGACGAGGGTTTGGCGATGTGTGAAGGCAAGCCGGATGCCTACCTGCTGGATGACATTCTCACCGATGAAGAAGTCGTAAGCGAATATTTCCAATAATAGAACATGCCTGAGTCGCTTTCCGCCCGGAATATTGTCAAGCACTACGGTGGTGTCGTGGCCCTCTCGGATGGAAATCTGGATGTCCATGCGCGCGAAGTCGTAGCGCTGATTGGGGCGAATGGAAGCGGCAAAAGCACAATGAGCAAGGTAATTAACGGAGTAGTTGTCCTCGATGGAGGGCAACTACTCCTTGATGGTCAGCCTGTGCTTTTCTCTTCCCCACAGGCTGCAAAAAATGTGGGAATCGCAAATGTCTTTCAGGAACTGAGTCTGATTCCACAGATGACGGTGGCGGAAAATATCTGGTTAACGCGTGAGCCATTGAATACGTTGGGGATGGTGGATCGAAAAGCAGTCCAAACGCGGACTGAAGAATTGCTCGCGTTATTTGAGGGGACTTACAAAACTCGGCTTCATCCGGATTCGCCCATAGCTTCCCTGCCTCCCGATGAAAAGCAGATCATCGAGATTCTGAAAGCAATAAGCTCGGACCCCTGGCTGGTCATCCTCGATGAAGCGACAGCCAGCCTCGACAGCCGCCAGGTACAACGCCTCTTTGACCTGGTAGCAAAGTGGAAGGAACAGGGCAAGGCAATTGTCTTTGTATCTCACCGCATGGAGGAGATTTTCCGCATTGCTGATAAATATACAGTCCTGCGAAATGGTCGAACAGTTGGCGCAGGGAATATCAAAGATATCAACGAAAAACAACTTGTAAAACTGATGATCGAAAAAGAATCCGTGCTGGGGTTTTTACGCGGCGAAGCAAAGTCTGATGCGAAGGCTGAAAAGGAAATATCATTAGAAGCAGAAAACCTGACCACTGAAAGTTTACAGGGAGTCAGTTTCAAGATTCGTAAAGGAGAACTTGTTGGTATTGGCGGTTTACGCGGTCAGGGACAGCGTCATCTCCTTCATTCATTGTTTGGTGATATTCCATACTCCGGTACGGTAAAGTTATTCAATGATGAGATCCATTTCAAACATCCACGGGAAGCTATGAGAAGTGGTTTCGCGCTCGTTCCGGGCGACCGAGCAAGAGAGGGACTTCTCTATATTCGTTCGATTCTCGATAACATGTTGCTGCCTTCCTGGAGGCGATTTGGTCTTCCGTTGAAAGTCAACAACGCGAAAAAGGAGGCAGCTCAGGTCGGTTCAAGTTTAAACTTGAAGATGGCTGGCTTGGATGAACCGGTAAGTAGTCTCTCAGGCGGCAATGCTCAGAAGGTTGTTATCGGCAAATGGATGATGCGTGAACCACAGGTCCTTTTGCTGGATGATCCCACCAAGGGTGTGGATGTTGGAACCAAAGCAGAATTCTACGCGCTGCTTACTCGCTTGAGTGAAGAAGGCAAGACCATCGTCCTTTATAGCAGCGACGATGAAGAGTTGATTGGGTTATGTGACAGGGTCTTGGTGATGTACGATGGCAAGATCCGGACCGAGTTATCCGGGAATACGTTGACAAAGGAAAATCTGATCTCTGCCAGTTTGGGTGTCGCAGAGCGTGATAGAGGGACAGCATGAACCGATCCAGATGGGACTCTCTTATAGCGCGTCAACCTGCCTTGTTCGCGCTCATCCTGCTGGTATTATCCATTGTTATTAATTTCATCTTACAGCCAAATATGTTCGCAAGGGAAACGCTGAATAGCAACATGCGCGTGTTTCTGCCAATTATTCTGATGGCTGTCGGGCAGGCAATTGTCATTCTTGGCGGTGGTATTGATATTTCCGTGGGCAGTATTGTTTCGATTGTAAATACAGTGCTGGCCACCCGCGTTGGTCTGGATGGGTCTCCAGAGAGAATGTGGCAATTCGTTTTTCTTTCCTTGTTGATCGGTTTACTGGCTGGCGCGATCAATGGTTTTTTTATCGCTTATTTGCGCTTACAGCCAATCATCACAACTTACGCGACAAGCTTCCTCTATGCAGGTCTGGCTCTCCTTATCTTACCAAATCCGGGTGGTGGAATTCCTGCTAATATTGCATCATTCTATAGAAATTCCACACCCTTGACTCTGCCACTGGCTTTTTATGTGATTGCTCTTGTTCTAGTCATCTGGTTGTATCTCAGTTCAACGCGGTATGGCAAATTCCTGTACGCGGTGGGCGGCAAGGCAGAGGCTGCTTACGAGACGGCTGTGCCCGTGACATTGACGCAGTTCGGAACCTACGTGATTTCCGGCCTTATGGCCGCATTTTCTGGAATTGCCATTACCATGTTGAGCGGTTCAGGCAATGCGGATATCGGCGGACCCATGACGTTGAACTCTATCACTGCGGTAGTCATTGGTGGAAATGCTTTGAGTGGAGGAATAGGCGGTGTGGCCGGACCTGTTATGGGTGCGATCACATTAGGCATTATTCAAAACATTATCTCTTTTGCGAACATCGACACCTGGTGGGAAACTCTTGTGAAGGCAACGATCATCGTCGTGGCACTAGCAGCACCTGGAATCGTGAATTTGTTTCGGAGGAGAGCGTGAAACGGATTTCCATTTCTCCGCCCGTTGCCGCGTTGATCCTGGCCGTGGTCTTGTTTCTATTATCTGGCCTGTTACCCAACGGCTTTGGCAGCAACCTGGATGTGGCGCGAGCACAGGCAACGAATATTGTACGTCTGGCAGTCTTTCTAGGTGTCATCGCCGCTGGGCAAACACTTGTTATTATCAGCGGGTCGGAAGGGATTGATTTGTCCGCGGGGTCGGTTGTCACATTAACGGCGATTCTGACCTATATCATCGTAAACGGCGTAGACTCGAGAGTCCTGCCCGCGCTGCTGGTTGCACTGGCTGTCGGGGCGCTGGTTGGCTTGATCAACGGTATTGGCATTACGTTTCTTAAAATCTCTCCCTTTGTGATGACTCTGGGAATGTCTGGTGTGGTGACAGGCGCGATCATTGTCATCACTCATGGAAACGTCACTGGCAAGGTCGCGCCGCTGATGACCCGTCTAATTGCGCGTCCACTTTCACCGAGTCTGCAGATTCCGAACGCCATCATTATCTGGATTCTGTTTGGAATACTGATGTGGCTGCTGCTTGAACGAACCACATTCGGCAGGAACCTGTTCGCCATTGGTGTGAACCGCATCACGTCAAGGCTTTCAGGTGTGGATGTAACCGGAACAAACTTATTAACTTATTCGCTGGCCGGCGCGTTGGCCGGCTTTGGTGGTTTCCTGCTTGTGGGTAACACAGGTGTAGTACATCTTCAATTAGGTCAGCCATTCCTCTTTCCATCAATTGCGGCTGTAGCGGTCGGTGGCACCCTGTTATCGGGCGGGAAAGGCAGTTATTGGGGAACAATCGCAGGTGCGATTGTGTTGACTCTCATTACCAGTTTGCTGACTACGATGCAGATGCCTGAGTCTGTACGCCGAATGGTATTGGGCGGAACCTTGTTAATTCTGATTTCCATCTACGGCCGCCAGCGTGCCTTGCGCCAGTAAAATCGAAATAAAAGGAAATCATCAGGACCTTATCATTATGACAATAACCTACGAACAGCTTGCCAACTTGAAGATATCTTCTGCCACCCAATGCAGGGGCAGCGGGGAGTAAAATGCAAAATCGAATGCGAGAAGAAGTTATCCTGAAATTTCAGGGTTAGAGTATTGAACGATTGGCCAAAATTCAGAGTTTACTGAATAAAACTTAAATGAAAGGAATAGACATGCAAAAAATTCTCAAGCTCGGAATGGTTGGCGCAGGGTTCGTTGCAAAGTTTCATGCCCGCGCCATCATGCAAGTGCGAAACATCGAAATCGCCGGCGTTGTTTCCAGAAATGAGGCTTCAGC
>DAINRK010000296.1:0-5988 GCA_036741855.1 Anaerolineales bacterium | reverse complement strand
AAAGTCCATTTCTGCGCGACCGCGCAGAACGTGCGAAACGTAGTAAAAGCCGTAAAGCTGTGCCCAATCCGTGAAAACGATAGCGTTGTCTTCGATACGGTTCACTATATTTTCAGTTTCAAATCTACGTATATCAGGGAATCGAAAATAATAGCTTTCCCAATCTTCCAGCAGGGGCGGAACGCGTTCCTTCCACGCGGTGGAAACGTCTTTCGCAGATGGATAAAATCCAACAACAAGAATGATGAGTCCCAGCACCAAGGGCATGAAACGCGGCAATCTCGGAGTCAATGAAGCGACTTCAAGGATTGCATTAACACCTGATGCAGCGAAAATGACCAATATGATAACGGCGGGGATGTAAAAAACCTGGAAATCATAGACATCGTACGTGACAGCGAAACTCAGGAATGTAATGAAAGCAACAATAAATAGCAATGCTTCCCGCCAGCGCGCAGACGAGTTCTTTCGAGGGATGAGAAGTGAGATGAATCCGATGAACGCGAGCCATAGATTCCGTGAGGACTCTTTAGCGAAATTTGCCAGACGTGTCCTGACCTCATCTGAGGATACAGAGAAGAATTGTCCGTTGAATTGAGGCGGGAAATAGAGGAAGGCAAGTCGCTCAAAAGGCGAATCAAAGTCCCCAGTCGTCATTCTCCAAACACTTAGGGAGGGATAAATCACAGTGTTGTAATAACCTGCGGAAGAATTTAGGGAATCAAGAAAGAGGAAAGTAGAAAGAAAAACGATAATGCCAATCGAAGTTCCGAGCGATACTTGAACCCAATCCATTCGTTCACGACTAGACAGGGCAAGGAAAAGAAGTATCGCAAATCCGCTAAGCGCGACAGCAGTGTGGATCCCGAGACTCAGACCGCCGAAAAGTCCGACGAGGAAAAGCCACTGGGGACTTTTGGTTCTCTTCCAATGCAAAGCGAAGAGCAAGATCAACGAAAGACAAGCAGCGGAGGGCGCGTATACTTCTGCCATGGATGCATACTTCCAGAATAGAGGGATCAACACCAAAGTTAGTGAACCATATACAACAGAGACATACATCGCACCAAGATTGCCGATGATGAGGCAGACCAGCCCAATTGTCAGCGCGGCGCAGAAAGCCGAAAACAGGTTTACGCGATAGGCGATATCGCCGACCGGCAAAAACGTAAAAAGCTTTGCCAGCAAAACATAATCTGGATATCCGGTTGGGTGACCGATGCCCAACGTGTACGCAATCGTTTGGAACTCCGCTGAGTCGTCAAAAAGCAGAGATGGCGCGAGTGTGCGGACATACAGCACTAATGATGCGACAAACAATGTCAACGCGAAAACAGAGTCGAATCGTTTCATTTCAGAGTATAGGTCAACTTGCTGGTCACGAACACGGAATTCCAATTCGTGTCGACTAATTGGAATAGGACATCAAATTTGGAGGAATGAAGCAATTTCCTTGAAATGCTCCAGCGCACAAGACTCCCTGAATCATCAAAGTGTATCGGAACTTCGGTTAGCCCCCACTTCCAATCAGTACCTGAGCCTTCGTAAAGATTCCAGGTGTGATTTTCAAAGAGAGTCTCCGCCCCGATTCCGTTGATGGCATATCCAGTTTTTGGATTTTGATCTTCATCCACAAAAAGTTGAAAGGCGTTGTATGTACCACTGGCATAATCAATTGATAAATAGACGTTTTCTGCATCACTCGAAATCCGCGGATTTCTGATAAGTGTGTCGCCAATAGGAGATTCGAGTGCCAGTGTTGGAATTGCCTCAATGGATACTACACTTCTTTCCCCCGAGGAACTTGATTCTATGAACTCAAACTTTTCTCCAGGCTGATAGTTTCCGCCCACGTTTTTATCTACATTGAGTGCCCCGAGCATGTTGTAGCCCACGGATTCGTCCCAGATATTTTCATTGGAAAATCGCACTGCATAGAGTGGATTATCTTGTAATGAGTCATATCCATCAGGCAGCCAGAGAGCAAGCTGATATTCGCCTTCCCTTGCATTTGATGGAATATGAAGTTTAGCGGTGAATGTAGCAGTGCCCGGTTCCCAGGTGCGGGGATCAATATCAAGTTTGGCTTTGTAAGGCGGGATGGCATCCCGCCCCACGAGGACAACAAAAATAGGATGATCGTTGATGATGGAGGCAAAGCCTGTATTTTGTAAGTTGACAGTGAGATTCAACACGCCACCCGGTCGTACCTGCTCGTTGAAATCAGCAGCAGTCAGCGATAAACGATAGCCCATTCGATTGGAAATTTCTTCGAGACAGCCTCCTTCTTCCCAGCTACGGAGGATGCCTTTGTGATAGGCTTCGTTGATAGCTGAGAAGTGAAGCAATGCCATTTCCTTCAAAGCAGATGTACACTCCGAGCGTGGCGGGAAGGGAGCACAAGTCTCACCGCTCATGGGTGTGAAGCGAGTTAGTTCGGCGAGATAAGCCTGGTCGCGCTCAATCGTGACGACACCGTCACGCTCATAGGTGCCAACATCCGTGTCGCTGGAGAGGAAGCAATCATTGTGATGTGCCACGCGCGCTGAAGCCGCATCTTCAGGCTTGGGATACATCTCGATGATATTGGCGGGATAACGTACTTGCACAAAGCGGTCTGGAATTGCGGCAATAAGCGCGTTGAGAATCTCACGTTTGTCGATGATGTTATCCAGTCCGTTGGTGGAGGTGTGCCATTCACCCCAGGCGCCGATGAAACCCGCTTCGAGCCAGGCAATCACATCAGTGTTGGTTTGTAGGAGCGGTGTCAATTGTTCGATGTGACGCAGGATTTGCGCTTTAGACGCATCAGGTTCGGAGTCGGGATATGGTCCTTCGTTATAAGCAAAACGGATAATAGCTTTGACGCCCGCATCCCGAATGTCGTTGAAGTTGGTTTGCAAATCGTCTAGAACATCTTGAGGGATATCGGTCTCGCGCCAATCGTCGAGACGTATATTGAGATGGACAAGTGTGTTGCCTGTCGCGCGCACAGGGCTGAATCCAGCAGAGCCAGGAAGTTCATACGGTGTGAAGAATCCACGCTCGGGGTTGAGGATAGCTGCGCCAGTGGCGGCATAAGAGTGAGTCGCAACGGCGGGCTCATGCGAGGTGGAAGAAGGAGGGGCACATCCCATAACGAAAGAGTAAAGCAGCAAATGAATCACGAACCGTCGCATATCATTTGAAGGCTGATTGAGTTGCCTGGTCCACAATCCATCGTTGGACGAACATATACACGAAGAAGATAGGCAAGAGCGTCAGTATCGACGCGGCAAGGACGAGACCCTGGTTGGAGGTATGTTGCGTCTGGAACCAGACAAGGAGAAGCGGGATCGTGCGGTTCTCCGGCGTGGTGAGGACAATAAGGGGCCAGAGGTAATCGTTCCAGGTGAACATGAAGGTGAAGATACCGAGCGAGGCGAGCGAAGGTCCCATTTGGGGGAGGACGATTCGGGAATAGATGCCAAATTCAGATGCGCCATCGATGCGCGCCGCGTCCATGAGTTCGGCAGGGAGGGATTCGATGAATTGCTTCATCAGAAATATGCCAAATGCATCCACCATCGATGGAACGATAAGCGCCCAGAGGGAATCGATGAGACCGAGTCTGACGACAAGAAGATAGTTTGGAATCATGACCACTTGAAACGGAATCATGATTTGAATCAAAATCACTCCGAACGCAAGGTTCTTGCCTTTGAAATGATATTTTGCGAAAATATAACCCGCGTAGGAACTGGTAAAAAGTGTGATACACACGCGTGCCAATGAGACGATTACACTATTCATCACGTTACGTTCGATTGGGATATTCTCGTCGGTGAGAATTGTGGTGTAGTGTTTTAGGCTTGGTTCCCGCGAGAAGAAATTGGGCGGGGTCTGGCGCAATTCTGCATCGGTCTTGAGCGAGGAGACGATGATGTAGAAGAATGGGAGAAGAGTGGCGATGAGTCCGAGGATGAGCACGGCGTACGCGCCCGATTTGCCCAATACCCAAAATGGATTTTTACTTTTATTCTCTGTGTGCATTTAATACTCCCACTCTGCGCGAAGAATACGGAACTGGATAAGGGTGAGTGTCAAAATGATGACGAACAGGACCATGGACATTGCGGAAGCGAGACCCAGACTGTTCGTAAAGCGGAAGGCGTTTTCGTAGATGCTGAGAACCATCGTCTGCGTTTGGTTCTGTGGTCCGCCGCGCGTAAGGAGTTGAAAGATAACGAAAACTTGCAGTGATGAGAGTATCGTCAAAACCGAAGTCAGCAAAATTGTCCGACGAAGAAGCGGGACAACGATGAACCAAAACTCCTGCAAGGCATTTGCGCCATCTACACGCGCGGCTTCGCGTAATGTTTTCGGAATGCTTTGCAACGCGGCGACAAAAATAACGAGGTTGTATCCAAAATCCTGCCAGACGTGCGCAACGACAGCACAGATCATCGCAAGCGGAACACCGAAATAAATCGTGTTTGGGTCTTGGAGCCACGACTTTGGCGGAACAAGCCCCACGGCTTTGAACATCAAGCTGAGCAAACCCCAGCCTGGCGCATACACGTATGCCCAGATGATGGTCAGAGCGACAGCAGATGAAATTGTAGGGAGAAAATAGATCGCGCGGAAGAAGGTTTTGAATCGTTCGCCGATCGATTCGAGAATCACAGCAAGGGGGAGTGTAATTGCGAGATTCAAGGGTAGAACGAGCGCAGTGAAAAGGAATGTGTTCTTGACTGCAAGACGGAACACTTCGGCGGGCTTGCCTGTGCCCGTGAACAGTTCAATGTAGTTACCGATGCCGATAAAGGGATTTGCTCCACCCAGGCTAAGGAACCCACTCCCTTCGCGGATAGGAGTGTAGCTAAAGAAACTCATCACCAGGGCAAAGAGAATCGGGAACAGAGTAAACAAACCCATATAAAGCAATATGGGCACAAGGCTGATATACGCAAAGCGGCGTTGTTGCGCCATTAATTTACCACCATCACTGATGGTTTCTTTTTTGAAGAGAGATGAGATTGAGACTGCCATTGCATCTCCTATTGGTGGCCGAGTAGCCCTTCGTGTCGTTCGAAGGGCATATCGAGGCTACCTGTTACAAAAGTATTTCTGCAACTTGTTAGTCTCGATACGGCGGCATGAACACTGCTGCCTACTCGACCAACGAATTATCTACTGCGCTGAATCCACCATCTGATTTGCCGCCTCGTTAATGCTATTCGCGGCTTCTTCTGCACTCAGGTTTCCTTGGATAGCATCGAGAATGGTTGGGTAAATGATCTCGTAGGATAACTGATCTGAGTCGGTCAAGTCACCCTGGTATTGACCATCTCCCAAAATCGGCAACACAGCAGCAGCAAACGGAACAGCTTCCGCATACTTCGGGTCTTCAGCAACGGACTTCATCGCAGGGATTGTCGCTGACTTGGAGTTGAAGAACATCACATTCGCAGGGTCTGCACCCAGGAACGCGGCAAGTTTCCATGCCACCTCGGGATTCTTGGCAGTCTTCGCCACTACGTACCCCCACCCGCCAACGGATGCAAATTTATACTGCGAACTCATCAGCGGCGGTAGTGATACATAGTCGAATTTCAAATCAGGATATGCCATCTTTGCATCGCCGGCATACCACGAACCCAAGACACCAATTGCATTGTGTCCCTGGGCAAACGAATCGCCGACCCATTCGCTATCGGCATTGAAGATGATAGGGTCGACAACTTTGTCTTTCTGCGCCATGTCCATCAACTTTTGAATCGTTGCAATCGCTTCGGGCGAATTGAAGTTGAAGTGTTTGCCATCCTCGGCAAAGTATTTCCCGCCCTGCTCCAAAATACCGGCGAGAAAGTATGTGAACAACTGGTCGCTGTTGGTATAGTGCATACCCGCGACCGTCATGACACCATCCGAGCCGACCTGCGTCAACTTCTTCGCATCGGCGACCACCGCGTCCCAGGTCTTCCAGTCGGGCGGATACGTCACGCC
>DAINRK010000295.1:0-6002 GCA_036741855.1 Anaerolineales bacterium | reverse complement strand
TGTCACGGCTTTGTTTTTGCCAGCACTACTGCGATTTGGGTGGATCAGTGTGATAAAGCGGAACTGATCAAAATTGACCCAGCCACCAATAGTGTTGTGTCAAAGAGGCCCTACGCCACACTGATTGATGAGGCCAAGACGCAAACAACAATACCCTCTGGCAAAGGCACAGATTTTATCTGGATAAGCGCTGTGGGAGGGCTGCTTCGGATTGATCCGAACACAGGCGCCGGGTTAACCTTCCTACCGTTGACTCCTGAGCAGCAAGGCGATGCCTTTCTCGCGGTCAGCGATCAGGCGATTTGGTTTGGTGGCTTAGGTCAAATCAACCGGCTTAATGTCGCCACCAACCAAATTGATGCTACTTATATAACTGACCCGGGCACTATCATCCACTTGGCAATTGGTTTTGGCTCTGTCTGGCTGGAGAATTACGATAGAAATCTCGTCCAGCGGCTCGATGTTGCACCTTAGATTAGGAAAAAAGATGAACACACGTAAATTGCTCGCTTTAGTATTGATACTCGTAATTGTATTGTTTTCGGCCTGTGCGCCAGCGGCAACGCCGCCTGCCCCGACGGTCGTCCCACCGACTGTAGCCCCAACTACTGCCCCTACACAAGAAGGGCTGACGACATTCTCGCCCAAAACATTCAATCTGCCCATCACTCTAAGCTATGGTCCTGAATGGCGCGTTGCCGAAGAATATTCCGATGTGTTCACGCTAAGTTACATAGGACACGATGCTGGAGTATCTTTCATGAATGTGAAAAATACAAAGTACGCTGATGGCATTGCTTTTCCTGACGACTTTGTCACCTGGATTCAATCGCCCGATAGTTTATTTCAGGTTGTGGATTCCAAGCCAGTTCTTGTTGGTGGATTTAAGGGGATCCAAATCAATGCTATTGCCGCCTGTGGTGATAAAAAGAACTGGATCATGCTTTCAGGTACCGGTTGGGGATGCCCGGGGGTGGAGCACATCGGTTTTATCTACCTGGATAATGTCAATGGTGAGCGTGTCTTAATCCAGATCCAAGGCTCTCCTGATGGAAAAGACTACATGTTTATTGTGGAAGAATCTCAGAAAGTCCTGGATACCGTTGTGTTTTCAAAGCCATGATATCGTCCAGCGGCTCGATATTGTGCCGTAGGTTGTAAGCAAAGCGTGGCTGGGAGGAATACTCTCAGCCACGTCCGTTTTTGATTATGAGCATCATAGCGATGTATGTAAGAATAAAGAAGATGATTAACTTTCTTCCAGTCCGTAAGCGACTGGTTCAACTTATGGAGAAACAGGGCATGCCTCCATATGTAAATATTGCCTGCATTCCTCGATCGTCAATTCACGCGTGAGGTGAGACTTTGCAATGACGAGCAAATCTTCGATGCTCAACGCATATATGCGTATCACATGATCGTGCCCCACTGAAAGGACGTGCTCACCATCCGGACTAAAAGCCACTTGATACACAGCGCCTGTGTTGCCATAAAGCGTCAGCGGCTGAGGAACTTGCTCGCCCGCTTTTGGCAGTTTCCACACTTTTACAGTTCGATCAACGCTTGATGTTGCCAGGTACTGACCATCAGGGCTGAAAGCAATAGTCAAATCGTCTGCATATAAGTGTTCAGCTGAAGTTGAAGAAGGAAGCGCTTTACGAATTTTCCAAAGGGTGCTACGCAGATTGCTTCTTGCCGTCTCTTCCAATGAGTCAGGCCATAAAAGTCCTGCAAGCTTTTCGCGGCGATGCGATATCCCTGCACTCAAAATCAAATAGGCAAACAAGGATTGCGCGGGGCGCGAAGGGATCGCGACAGGTTTCCCGTCGCTCTTTACCTCAAATTTTCCAAGCAAGCGGACTTCGAGCATCAGTATGTTGCAAAGTATAGCGGATTGAAGAACGCTATATTTGAACGGCTGCTGATCTCGTGAATAGTTCGGAAAATCTGTTCATTGCTGGTGAATTCAGGTTTGCCCCGGGCAAATGACGATCACTCTGATTAGCGTAAAAAAGAAAAACAACTTGATGAGAAATCATCAAGTTGTCAATAATTCCGGTCCCGACGGGATTAGAAACAGCGACGCGTAACCACTAAGGCGCTCAATGAATTAGAAAACATTTCTTTAATCATAACAGGAGCTCATAAATTCATCAAACTTTATGCATTTATAATCCTATTGATTGTTACTTTGCAATCGTATTTTTAGATGAGTAGATAGCGTCAATTCCACGGACCATTACACTACAGTTTTTCCGTTGGCCGGCAATTAAGGCCAACCGTTTCAGACGGTGTATTTGGTAAGCATACTGTATAGACCTGCTTGATCGGTTATCAGTCAGTACTAACTCGCTATTGAGATCATAGCGGAATATTAGACCTAATCAGACCAGTGTTCTGCCAAATAACCTTCCACAGGAGTTGTGTAGCATACCTATTGACTCATATATGCTTTTTTGCTATTATGTTATCGTTCACGTGAGCGGTAACAATAGATTCGCTTGTAGATCACGGTCAATATCATACTAGTTACCGTTTACCAATGAATACCTGTAGGACTTTACGGATATGGCGGCATTGAGCTTCTGCTAATTAGTGGAAAAAACACGCCTTTGGCAACAAGCCTGTAGAATTTATACATCGTGTCTCGATTAGTCACAATTGATTAGAATTCGCGCTTTTCTGAGCAGGTAAAAGATTAGAGGCACTTCATCTATGGAAACCTACATCCATGGGCGCCGTACGGTTGGGGTTTTGGCGGGTTGGCAGATTTATGAAGCGAATGTACATACATTTCTCAATTTGATATTACAAGGAATCCATTTTTCAGCACAAAAGCATGGATGTAATCTCTTGCTCGCCTGTGGACTGGGACATGAGATTGGGGAAGTTCGACTGCGTCCGGCTTGGCTAGTTTTTTCACCTTCCCCAAGATATTGCCATGATCGGATTCGATGACTTGCCCGATGCTACTGGCCATGATCCACCACTTACTACTGTACATTATCCCATTATTGACGCGGGCCGACGAGCTCTATCATTAATGTTGGATCTCATTAATGGCCGATTGTCAGGAGATCTGTGAATCAATCGCAGCTGGCAAACCGAAGCTAGAAATTCATCCGCTCTCCATCGGCGGGAAGGCTGATCCTGTTCGTTTGGTCTTTGACTCACAGACGGGTACCGCTGTGTGCGCTTCCATCATGGATATGGGTCGACGGTTCCGGCTAGTTGCGAATGTGGTCGATGTGGTCCCAACCGATGAGCCGCTTCCAAAATTACAAGTGGCGCGCGCATTATGGTTGCCGCGTCCGAATCTAAAGGTCGCTGCGGCAACGTGGATCTTCGCCGGTGGTGCACATCATACTGGATTCAGTTACTCCGTAACCGCAGAACATCTGCGTGACTTCGCCGAGATGGCTGGTATCGAATTCCTGCTGATCGATGAGAACACCCGTGTGGAGGAGTTCAAAAAGGAACTACGCTGGAACGATCTGTATTATCATTTGACAGATGCCCTGTAAGCGAGTCGTAAGGACGATCATCGTAACGCTTGCCCTGGGTAAATATGGAGTATTGCCGGTTGATAAAGATGCGGTCTGATTGGAAGTTGCAGCCCAAAGATTTCGATTCGCCGTTCAAATACCTGAAGGTAACCGTGACCGGCGCTCAGTGGGTGGACACACGTTTCCCCAAAAAAGATTTTTCTCTCAAGAAAGAGTCTGAAATTTTCAGCGTTGAGGATATCAATCGCTTCAAACTGGAGAAGACCGCATGTCATCTTTAAGGGATTGGGAAAACCCTTTGATTACCGGGCGGAACAAGCGCCCGGGTCATGTATCTCTTGGTGCATATCCGAATGCCGAACTAGCGCTCACCTGTGACCGAAAGAAATCTCCCAATGTGAAACTATTGAACGGGTCATGGAAATTTCACCTCGCTTCCTGTCCCGAAGAAGTACCGGCCAGTTTCTACACCGAAGACTTTGATGTCTCGAGTTGGGCGAATATCTCTGTGCCGGGCAACTGGCAGTTGCAAGGATTCAATGATATCCCCATTTACACCAACGCGGCCTATCCATTTCCGCCGAATCCTCCCTTTGTGCCAAAAGAAAATCCTACAGGCTGTTATCGTCATACGTTCATCCTTGATCCCTCGTGGATGGAGCGGAAAATTTATCTGGTGTTTGAGTCAGTGGATTCGGCCTTCTACCTGTGGGTCAACGGCCAGGAAGTCGGTTACAGCCAAGATAGCCGCCTGCCGGCCGAGTTCGACATCACTCCCTTTGTCCGCGCGGGGCAGAACACCCTCACCGTGCAAGTGATGCGCTACTGTGATGGGTCGTATCTGGAAGATCAGGATATGTGGCTTCTGAGCGGCATCCAAAGGGATGTGATTCTGTACAACAAACCACAAGTCTCTTTGGAAGATTACATTGTGCGCACAGGGCTGGACAACCGTTATGAAGATGGAACCCTTTATATCGAATCCCAAATTACCCACACAACGGGTCTAACTGCCTGGTCAGTCGAGGCAATGTTATACGATGCTGAGGGGCAACAAGTTTTCCGCTCTCCTCTCAGTGCGCACTTCAACGACCGGATGATTCATCAGCCGGGAATGAAAATGGGGCGGGCGGTCATTTCACAGCCGGTTGTCAGTCCGCAAAAGTGGACGGCTGAAACACCCTATCTTTATCGCCTGGTTCTTATTCTGAGAGATCCTCAAGGTGCAGCCGTGGATTTCGAAAGCTGCCGTCTGGGTTTCCGCAAGATAGAGATCAAGGATGGCCTCATCCTTCTCAACGGCCAACGTCTGGTATTGCGCGGTGTAAATCGCCATGAGCACCATCCCGAACGAGGGCGGGCGCTCACAGAAGAGGATATGCGCGCCGAGATCAAGTTGATGAAGCAGTTCAACTTCAATGCCGTCCGCACCAGCCATTATCCCGACCATCCTTTGTGGTACGACTTGTGCGACGAATACGGGATTTATTTGATTGATGAGGCGAATATCGAGACTCATGGTGTTTGGGATGATTTGAGTAATGACCCTCTCTGGCTACATGCTTATATGGAACGCGCGACCCGTATGGTGTTGCGCGACAAGAATCATCCGTCCGTGCTGTTCTGGTCGCTGGGAAACGAATCGGGAACGGGTCCACATCACGCTGCCATGGCGGCCTGGATTCGGGCGTACGAGCCCACCCGGCTATTGCATTACGAAAGCGGTCGTCCAGAACCGCAGGTGAGCGATGTATTCTCGGTGATGTATCCTAACTTAGACATGATCAAACAAGTGCTGGCGGATGTGAACGAAAAACGTCCGGTTGTCATGTGTGAATATGCATATGCTAAAGGCAATAGCACTGGGAATTTTTTCAAGTTTTGGGACATGGTGGACGCCTTCCCACGCTTTCAGGGAGGCTGTATTTGGGATTGGAACGATAAAGCCCTGCTAGCTACTAATGAGAAGGGTCAAAAGTATTGGGCCTATGGCGGCGACTTCGGCGGGGATTTTAATTACGATCAACCGAATGAAGATCCTCAGATGTGTTGTAATGGCATTGTCGGACCAGACCTAACACCGCACCCCGGAGCGTTCGAAGTCAAGAAAGTTCAGGCTCCAGTGGGAATCGAGGCGATTGATGTTCTCAAAGGGCGCTTTACCGTTTGGAACAAGTATCACACCCTTAGCCTCGCCCATTTGGATATCTGCTGGGAACTCACTGAAGATGGTCAACCGATCCAAGATGGAGTCCTGCCTGCAATGGACATCACAGCAGGCACGCGAGGAGAACTCGCAATACCTTTCCAGGTGCCTGTTGTACTTAAATCGGGTGCTGAATATCATCTTAAGATTCGCTTCCTTCTGGCGGCGGATCTGCCTTGGGCTCGCAAAGGGCATGAGGTGGCATGGGAGCAGTTTCGCGTTCCGTTTTCCGTTCCACCGAAAACGACAATTTTGCCGTCTGCTATGCCGGACTTGGTGATCAAGTCCGA
>DAINRK010000294.1:0-6008 GCA_036741855.1 Anaerolineales bacterium | reverse complement strand
ATGTAATTGAGGCCGCGTCAAGAACTGTTCCCGCCGCTGTGACCCACGAATTCTCAGCGCGTGGGGATCGGAAAAAAACCAGTGCGGGGAGCGTCGTATGGCTCTCCTCCGTATCGGCAAACCAGGCTTCCCATACCTTCCAGTAATCAGATAACTTATCCAGTCCATGATTGCGATGAAAGCGAAGTAGCATTTCCAGTGCTGAGGGCGGACTACCTGCGCGCACTTCCAGCATGTTGACAACCTGTTCGCGCCGCGAGAACGCAGCATACATCGTGGGGAGATAGGCAATCAACATCGCCACTAGTATCAAACCAATCATGGCCTCTGTAAACACAAGTACTGTGACAAAGAGTGTTTCAGAAGCCTCGAACCCAAGACCGATCAGGGATGAGCCGCTTAGCCGTAGGACCGCAGAAAATTCTCCTGCGCCTAATGCCCAATATATGGCAGCATACCCGAGTAGAGTCAGGAGATACCATGTAGGCAGCAGAAGCATCAATCCTATCGGTGCGTAGTAAGCCATAATGGCGTCACGACGCGAGTAGGTTTTTGCAAAGTGCATAATGAAATTAATCACACGCCGCAAGAGACCAAACACAATACGATTGAGCTGACTACGCGCGGCGCGGGGCAGGACAAATGTCGAGAGTGCAGAGGAAAGCGTAAAGATGACTATAGTGATTCCTGCGATTAACACAACGGTGGCAACAAGCTTTTCCATGGTCTGAATTATAACCTTGTGAGTATGATGACTTACACAGTGCTATACTTGGATTGATACATTGAATTCAGAAATTCCCTTTTCTATAAATCTGATGAGCCCAAAGCAGTTGCAGCGCGTACGCCGAATTTGCTTTACACTTCCTGAAACAACGGAAAGACTTTCCCACGGCGAACCTACCTTCTTTGTAAAAGATAAAGTTTATGTGATGTTCGTGAACAACCATCATAACGATGGGCACATTGCTGTGTGGCTGCCCGTTCCATCTGGTTTTCAGAACATGTTGATAGAAACTGCACCCGAAACCTTCTTCAAACCGCCTTATGTTGGTGTGCGCGGCTGGGTTGGCATCGAGTTGGATCAAATCAGTGACAAAGATCTGACGTATCATATTCAAGTCGCCTGGGAATTGATCGCGCCCAAACAATTGCTGGCAAAAGTTAGAGCAGATGATTCATCCAAAAAACTAAATAAAGGAAAAATCACGAAATGAATATCTCGAAACTTACGGGGCTTTTGTTAATCATATTGCCAGTTGCATTCAATGTCGTCTTTTTTCTATTGCAAAAGAATTTTGAATATCCTGATATTTTGCGCAAACCCACTGACTATATCCTGAGTCGATTTAACGCCGGTGGGGCGCGGCTCATTATGACCTGGTATGCATTTGCATTCACGGGAGTGCTTTTTCTGCCTGTTGCTTTTCTGGTGCACCAGACACTTACGAGTGAAACTACTCCATACATGCCTTTTGCAACAACGATTGGCGTGCTGGCGGGTCTTGTACAATGCCTCGGTCTGATACGCTGGACGTTTCTGGTGCCTTATTTGGCGAAAACTTACTTTGAGCCGGAAGCGACTCAGGCAACCCGCGATAGCATAGCGGTTGTCTTTCAAGCATTTCATCGGTATGCTGGCGTCGCGATCGGTGAGCATTTAGGTTATCTGTTTACGAGTATCTGGACTGCTCTGATCGCTCTGGCAGTAACGCAATCCTCGTTGTTCAGCCCCTGGCTTGGTTGGATCGGGTTGATTCCAGCCATCGGCATCTTTATAGGAATATTTGAAGAGAGCGGCTTCAAGTCCGCAGGCGCAATCAATGCGATCAGTTATATCTTATGGTCTATTTGGTTGATTATTCTTGGAGTGGTATTGCTGATGAGCTGAGGCAGGAAGGAGCGCGTTGATGAAAAGACTAATCAGTGCAACCCTGGCTGGCAACATCCTATTGGGTTTCATGGGATTGCTGCTGGTCTTCCATATTCTTGTAATACTCAAGGTGGTACCCGCAGATATTATCTGGGGTGGGCAAATCGACAGCACATCGAATCAGTTCATTATTTTAGAAGCAGTAAGCTTGTTTTTAACACTCGCATTTGGGATTATTATCGCTGCAAAAATAGGGTACCTCAAAGCAGGCAATTTCGGAAAAATAGTAAACATGGGTGCCTGGGTGATATTTGCCTATTTTATTTTGAACACGATCGGAAACCTTGCCTCTGGCGTAGCCGCTGAAAATTGGTTCTTTGCGCCAATTACTTTGGTGTTGGCGTTTTTTGCACTTCGATTAGCGATGGAGAAATCATGAGTCTTCAAGTTGTAGGTGCAGGTCTTCCTCGTACAGGTACAGCCTCGCTTGTGATCGCACTGGAGCGTTTACTCGGCGGGCGTTGTTATCATATGAGTGTAATCTCTGGTCATCCCTTCGATCTCGGTCCTGACTGGGTTCTCGCAATGGCAGGTGGCAAGCCTGATTGGGATGAAGTATTCGACGGATTTGTCGCTGCAGTGGATTGGCCTGCCTCGATGTTCTGGCAGGAATTGAGCGAGGAGTATCCCGATGCGCTCGTGCTGCTCTCCACGCGCGACAATGCTGACACGTGGTGGCACAGTTGCGATGAAACGTTCCTGCCTTTCGCACGGCTGGCACTTGATCCCGGTTGGAAAGAGGGACGCGGGCTCACAGAACTACTGGAGCGATTCACGGGTACAAAAGAGTGGGACGATCAAAACAGCATGATGGCTGCCTATGAACGGCATAATGACCTGGTGAGAAAGACGATCCCACCAAATCGTTTGCTTGACTGGAATGCAACTATGGGTTGGGAGCCAATCTGCAGCGCGCTCAACCTGCCTGTACCTGAAGTTCCCTTCCCCTGGGTCAACCGCAGGAGCGAATGGTCGAAATGAAGAAATTGGTCGACGTCTATCTCGAAGTCGGGAAGAAGCGAACATTCGCGGGCGCCATTGACTGGCCAGGTTGGTGCCGAAGTGGACGTGCTGAGGAATCTGCTCTGCAAGCATTGGTCGACTACGGTCCGCGTTATGCAAAAGTTCTCCGAACCGGAAAGGTGGAGTTCCAATCGCCTGGTGATCCATCCGCTTTCTCAATTCTTGAACGACTGGAAGGCAATACGACTACTGATTTTGGCGCGCCCGATCTCGCCCCATCAAAAGACTCCAAGCCTGTGGAAGAAGATGAACTTCAGCGCTTCCAGGCAATACTAAAGGCCTGCTGGCGTGCCTTCGACGCGGCGACAATGTCTGCAGCGGGCAAAGAACTGCGAAAAGGACCTCGTGGTGGAGGCAGAGAAGTGGAAGGGATCATTGAGCATGTAGTCGGCTCTGATGGAGGCTATCTCTCGGCTCTGGGATGGAAGGTTAAACTGGATAAATCAGCAGAATATGGTCAGATGTTGAAGCAGATTCGAAAGTCAATTCTGGATGCGTTGCGAGCCGCCGCTCATGGTGAGGTCGCAGCGCGCGGACCGCGCGGCGGCATCCGCTGGACGCCTCGTTACTTCGTCAGGCGCGTAGCCTGGCACGTGCTGGATCATACATGGGAAATCGAAGATCGGATCAAGAAAGGAGATCACGACAATGGCAATTGAGAATAATATTCAAGTCCCTCAAGTACATGTAAACGTGAAGGATGTAGAATGGACTGCTTCGCCGCAATAGCCTGAGGAACTACGACGCGTCTATCGATATAAGGCGCTGATCGGTGGGAATTGGCCTGGCGTCATCCCACAGCAGGATATCCTCATGGGCGTCCTGGAACTTGCTCCCGGCGCGATCTACTCCGCACATGCCCATCCCGCTCCTGAGTTATATTATGTGATGAGTGGAACGGCGCGCTGGACGGTGAATGAAGATACCTTTGATGCAGAGCCAGGCACTGCGATCTATCATGCTCCAGACGCACTTCATCGAATGATCAACACCGGAGATGAACCTCTCCGCGTCTGTTGGATGTGGTGGGCTCCGGATGGAAATCGTGAAGTACTGAACGTGGGTTCGAGGCTTCTGGAGCCCGTTCCGGAACAACCAGAAATCGCGAAGTTCTACGATTAAAATAACCGATGTCACTGCGCGGTTTGCGCGCTCTCTCACAAAATGACAAACAATGGAGGTCAACTTGAAAGACGAAGTATTAATTCGACGTGACAACACTCTCGTCCGACGTCTGCATCTCGCACCAGGGGAGGTCATGCCCTGGCATCGTGACCCGTTCCATCGGGTGACTGTCATTTTGCAAGGCAGTGCAATTGCCATCGAATACCGCGATGGGAGTGAGGGCCAGCGTTTCGATGTCACTCCCGGGCAGGTCGATTGGGATGAACCAACCGACCGGGTCCACCGCGGCGTCAATGTCGGTGCAGAGCCGTATGAAGAGATCACAATCTTCTTTCTTAAACATTCCGGTGATGTGCCTCAACCCGTAGAAGAATAGCTGCCCACGGTTGACTAATTCTGTAAATGAGATATGCGACTTAAAGCTGGCGATAGAGCGATTCCTTTTTCTGCAGAGACGATCGATGGTAAGGTTGTCTCTTTAGATCAGTTTGCCGGAAAGCCGCTCCTGCTGATGTTTTATCGTTATGCATCCTGCCCTATGTGTAATCTTCGACTGCGCGACTTTGCCGTCCATTATCCAGAATTACACAAACACGGGCTCGAAGCAGTGGCTTTCTTCCATTCACCCGGCCGCAATATTCGTGCCAATGCGGGCAAACGATACTACCCATTTCATCTGGTCGCGGATCCGAGTTATCGGGTTTATCGAACTTACGGAATCGAAACCTCCTGGCTAAGATTCTTTCTCTCTATGCTGCTGCCAAGCTTCTATGTCGATTGGATACGGGCGATGCGGTACGGCATTTGGGGCGGTGTAGATTGGCAGATGGGTAAGATGCCTGCGGATTTTCTGATTGGCCCAGATGGTCGTCTCATAAAGGCTCATTACGGCCGTGACATCGGAGATCACTTGTCTGTAAAAGAGATTGAGGATGCATTGGCTGACCTCAACAGACCAGCCAGCTGAATTTTACTCAGGCGGCTTTTCTGGGGGCCTGGTTCAGCTAGATTTCGTTAAGGTGGTTGGGGGTGACATCTTATTCACATTACTAACAGATCGAAAGCGGCACTGTGGACACGTAAAATTTGCTAATCGAATCAGCCCAACATCACATCGAAAATTCAAACGGATGCGCCCCAATGCCTCCCGTAACCATGATAAAGATTGCAATAAAATGACTTATAATCCTTTATCATCCCAAAGGAGGCATCATGTTAATCAGCCCCGAATTGGCAAATGCTATTAACGAGCAAATCGGTCGTGAGTTTGGTGCCAGTATGCAGTACTTAAGCATTGCTGGTCATTTTCACGTTCAAAAGCTCACGCTTCTGGCAAAGCTATTCTTCACGCAAGCGGAGGAGGAGAAGATGCATGCGATGAAATTTGTCCACTATGTTCTGGACACTCAAGGTGAATTGCGTATCCCGGCAATTGCAGAACCAAAACCAAGTTTCGCTACGGCTGAGGAAGCGGTGCAGGCAGCACTCACCTGGGAAACAGACGTGACCGGACAGATCAACCAACTGATGGATCTGGCCGTTTCTCAGAATGATTACCTGGCTCAGAACTTCCTGCAATGGTTCGTGGATGAACAGCTCGAAGAAGTGATGAAAATGGACCAACTGCTTAGCGTCGTCCGCCGCGCGGGGGAACGGAATCTGCTTATGGTGGAGGCGTATCTGGTTCACATCGATAAGGCAGGTTAACCCGGGCGCACTTTATCGCGTGAGTAGTTTCCCATCATTTCACGAACCGGCTAAGTCTCGCCGGTTCTTGTTTTAATGCGTACACGAAATGATTTGTTTTAAACTTTCCCTGGAACTATATACACCCCAAAAGCGTTGGATATTCATCTTGCTTGTGAACCCATCAGGCAGGTAATGAAAGGAAAAGATTTCCATGAACGGCAAGTTTTTATTACTCAAT
>DAINRK010000293.1:0-6014 GCA_036741855.1 Anaerolineales bacterium | reverse complement strand
GGCTCAGGATAATAGTTCCCTCGCAAACGACAGAAATCCCTGTATATCATTGAAATTAGTGACCATGCCTACGGAGACGCGTACTGCACCCATGGATTTGCCATCAAAACACATCCGGAAGTCGTCCTGGGAGAGGCGGTCTTCGTGTCCGGGACTGGTAAAGCATACATCCAGTTCGACGCGTGAGACCCCCATGGCAACCTCCCCCGCGCCCGGGTTACAGAAACAGCCGGTGCGCAGAGAGATATTGGCTTCATTTGCTTTTTGCTCGATCAGACGATGATAAATCAACTGGTCATCCTTATCGTAAAAATTCACTGTTACGGCACCTCCACGACCATCGGTAGTTATAGGTCCATACACACGTGCAAAAGGCACACCATTTCCATGCTTCATTGTTGTCAAGTTATCCAACAGCCAGCCAGTGAGCGAATGGACGCGTTCGTGAATCACATCATAGCCAATCGATTCAATGTGCTTGAGCCCAATCTCCACTGCTGGGATATTTAGATAATCTATCGTCCCATCTTCAAAGGCAGAAGCGCCATCTGCCATGTAATATTTGTCTCCCATGACAGAAGCTACAGTGATCGTGCCGCCAGCGAACCAGGGGCGGTGTAATTTTGCCAAAGCTTCTTTGCGTGCGATCAGCGCGCCGAGTCCTGTTGGGTAACCGAACATTTTATAAAACGAGATAGGAACGAAGTCCGGCTTGATTTGCCCTAAGTCAAGCTGGCAGGTAGGAACATAGGCAGCCGCGTCGAGCAGTACATCCCAGCCGTGTTTGTGGGCTTTCTCCACCCATTCAAGTGGATGCTGAACGGATGAAAAATTGGACTGGGCGGGAAAGGCAAAAAGGTTGTTTCCATTCTTCGAAGGCCGCGCCAACTCGCGGTCCAGTTGTGATTCGTCGACTCTCATGTCAGGCAGGGCAACTGGAATATAAGTTACCTCTGCACCGCGGGCGTGTGCGAATTCCCGAATCCCATTGACTGAGTTGTGATTGTCAAATGTCAATAAATAGCGTCCACCGGGAAATGGATAGGATTCCCCAACAAGTTTCAATGCCCCGCTTGCATTGGGCGTGAAGATTGCGAGATATTCATCGGGATCAGCATTGAAAAACTTCAAAACATATTCACGGGCATGTTCCACAAGCTCTGTTGCCGCGTGAGAAGTGGGGTTACTCGAATGAGGGTTGCCGAAGACATGCTCGGCAAGCAAGCGGTTATGTTGACGCAATTGCGATTCGGCATATAACCCGCCACCCGTATAATCAAGATAAATATGCCCGCCAAGATCAAGGCGGGCATACTCAACGGAGCGAAGGTCGTCAATGATTTTCGTACTTGGATATGTGGGATACGCCCTGAGGAAGGCGACAAATTCAGGATCAGGTTTGTTCATCGGGACTCCGCCGTTAATTTAACCACAGATATGCCATCAGATGCAAACGCTTATAATTAACTTATGCACCGCATTTGCATCGTACCCCGAGTAGAGGGGCCGGCCGGAGTAGCATCCTTTCGACTCAAGTTTGAAGATGGACTGCGCCTGCGCGGTGTGGATGTAACACATAATCCTTCACAAGAAGCGGATGCCATTCTTGTCCTCGCGGGGACGAAGAACCTGCCTCCATTATGGAGAGCGAGCCGGCGTGGGATGCGTATCGTGCAACGGCTGGACGGAATCAATTGGGTGCATCGTGCCCGCTGGGCCGGTTTACGGTATCTTGTGCGCGCGATTTACGGAAACGCCAATCTCTCTTTCATTCGCTCACGATTTGCCGGTCACGTAATTTACCAAAGTCAATTCATCAAACAGTGGTGGGAGGATTGGTATGGACCCGCGCACGTTCCTTCATCAGTAATTCTGAACGGCGTTGATCTGAGCAGATATACGCCAGATGGCTTGCATGAACGTCCATCTCAGCATGTTCGCCTGCTAGTGGTGGAAGGGAGTTTGGCTGGCGGCCTGGACTCAGGATTACATCAGGCGATTGACCTTGCCAAAATTCTCTCGCATAAATTCAAGATCGAATTATTTATTGTCGGCCGCGTGGGCTCTCATACACAAAACAAATTGAAGTATCAGAACGCTTTTCGCATCAAATTCATGAATACAGTGCCTCGAGAACATATTCCTTGGTTAATGCGTTCATCACACTTATTATTTTCTGCAGAAGTGAATCCTCCATGTCCGAACTCGGTTATCGAAGCGTTGGCATGTGGGCTGCCGGTGATTGGCTTCAATACGGGGTCGTTATCTGAGATCATTCAAGGTGATGCAGGCAGGCTCGTTCCTTATGGTGCAAATGAATGGAAGTTGGAAAAACCCGATATTCCTTCATTGGCAAGTGCCGCTGTCGACGTTTTGGAAGACCAACCGCACTTTCGCAATTCCGCGCGCAAGCGGGCTGAATCTATATTTAGTCTGGATAAAATGGTAGATGAATATCTAAAAGTTTTGCTGGGTTAGGAGGCATAATGTCGGACGATGAAGTCATCACTTTTTTGAAGAAACATTTGCAATCCATACAGGACAATGACACGCAGGCTTATGCTGAAACTACCGCCGAAGACCTGACTCTCTACGAATGGTGGATCACGCCACATCGCATTGATGGGCTCCCTTTCCATGAGTTCATGATGACTTCCAACGCCGAGCGTGGAACCGTTTTTGGCTCCGAGGGCCAGGCAAAGTCTCCAACACGATTTGATCTGTCCAATATACATATTCAAAACTACGGCGATACTGCCATAGCAAGCTATACATTACTTATTAGCACAGCTTCGCCTGATGGTGTGAAGGTGGCAGCTCATAATGAGAGCCGTGTGATGATCAAACAAGGCAGCGCCTGGAAAGTTGTCCATGTTCATAAATCACCTTCGTGGCAGGCGCCACATATCCCTGCATGAATCATTCGGCTTCGCGAAGTTATGACTTCTTATGGTTAAGCGTGGCATTGCTTTTTCTCCTGCCAATTGCTTTTTTTCTATCTATTACCCCACACGATTACTGGTGGTATGTGAGGATTGGAAAGGATATTATCGAATCAGGCGCAGTGCCGACCATTGATACCTTGAGTTACACCTATCCTGGAAGGCCCATTTATTACCAACCCTGGCTTTCGGCTGTGATCTTTTGGCTTGCTCACGATGCGGGAGGCGCGACACTTACTTATCTTCTAAAGGGGATCGCAATTGCCAGTGCTTATAGTTTTATCTGGTTGCTGGCGCGTGTTGCAGGTACGGACCCTAAACTTGCCACACTTCTCATTATCATTTTGGGATTTTCCAGCAGCATGAATTGGTCTATGCGGCCTCAGATATTTGCATACCCGTTGTTTGCAATCACTCTTTGGGTACTGTGGCATTGGCAAAATGGTCGCGACAAATTGCTATGGATACTGCCAATTGCGAATCTGCTATGGGCCAACCTGCACGGTTCCTTTGTATTGGCCTTTGTCCTCATGGGATCTGCTTTATTGTTCGGTGCTGGGGATCGCAAAAAACTATCAATTTGGCTTGGCATATCGCTTATGGCAACATTTATCAATCCACGCGGTATATTCGTATGGCAGTTTGTGTCTGATATGCTGACTTCGCCGTCCGACCAGTTATATGCAACGGAATGGCAGCCACCGGTGAACGCGGGCTGGCAAATGAACATCTTTTTTGGCTGGCTTTTACTGTTTATTCCTCTGGCTGCATTTTCTTCACGCCGTTTGTCATTACTGGAATGGATCTGGTTTCTCGGCTTCGGCTGGCTCGCTCTTTCAGGTTTACGCTATGTGATATGGTTTATGTTTATCATGGCGGTATTGAGTGGGACGCTGCTTGCCGACTTATTAAAGTCATTCCCGCAAAAGTCTCTCCCTGCGAATTCAAATCCAGCTTTCAACTTTATCCTTTCCGGATTGATGCTGTTGCTGCCCTTGATGATGTTGCCTGGCATCCGCGAATCCTGGTGGAAGGAGAGTCCTCCTCCTTATCATGAAGCGACCACTCCGATTGCGGCAACGCAGTGGCTTTCGGAACATGGCGATTTACCGGGACCTCTCTTCGCGGAATATACATTCAGTAGCTATTTGTCTTTTGCGTTGCCTTCCCGCCTTTTGTGGATTGATAATCGCTTCAATGCGTACCCTCCCGAGCATTGGAGTAAATATCAGACAATCTCGTCTGCCAGCCCACAATGGGAATCATTGCTTGATAAAGACAATATCAATCTATTACTGCTCTCGTTGCATTCGCAGCCAATCCTCGTTCAGGCGGTTGAAGCATCAGACGAATGGTGCGAACAATACCGAGATAAAGACACGGTCATTTTCTCAAGGTGTGATCCAATCTAATGAAAAAATTCGCTGGAAAACTTGCCCTTCAACAACGCGTACTGCCTAATTATCGTGTGCCGTTTTTTGAACGTCTCAATTCTGCATGCGAAGGTGGGATGAGTCTGTTCACAGGCTTGCCGAGAGCGAGTGAAGGCATCACAACAACCGACAAAATAAAAATTACATATTACAGGCTGGAGCGAAATATTCATTTGTTTGGTGGATCCCTCTATCTCTGTTATCAACGTGGATTAATAGACTGGTTGAAAGAATGGAATCCTGACGCGTTGATTGTGGAGGCAAATTCGCGTTATCTTTCTACACCTGCTGCCGTAAAATGGATGCAAAAGCATAATAAGCCGGTCATTGGATGGGGATTGGGCTCGCCGCCTGTCGGTGGCTTCCGTCAGCGAAGAAGATCGGCCTTCCTCAGGCAATTCGATGCGATGATCTGTTACAGTCAGCGCGGTGCGGACGAATATGCCAGAGAGGGGTTTCCACTGGATAATATTTTTGTCGCGCATAATGCCGTTTTGCCCAAGCCAACCTGGCCCATGCCGGAACGTCCAAACGCATTTAAAGAAAAACCCTGCATCCTTTTTGTAGGCCGCCTTCAATTCCGAAAAAATGTAGATTTTTTGCTTGGCGCCTGTGCTGAAATGGAATCACAACCGCGCCTTGTCATTGTCGGAGACGGTCCTGAACGCGAGGCGCTCGAATCCCTTGCGCAGGAAATTTATCCCTCTGCAGAATTTGTCGGGGCAAAGCATGGGGCCGAACTCAAATCTTATTTCACCGCAGCAGATTTATTCGTCCTGCCTGGAACCGGTGGGTTGGCTGTCCAGGAAGCAATGGGTTATGGACTCCCCGTTATCGTAGCGCAGGGAGATGGCACGCAGGATGATCTGGTTCGAAAGGAAAACGGCTGGCAAATCCCGCATGATGATCTTGACACACTGGCAGCCACAATGAAAGACGCGCTATCCGATGTAGCGCGCCTGCGAAAGATGGGAGAAGAGTCTTACCGAATCGTGAAAGAGGAGATCAACATCGAAAAGATGGTTGAGATATTCGTAGAAGCACTGAGCTCCCTAGGCCTCAAATGAATTGACTGCCTCTTCCATATTGTTATATATCAGCAGGTTTTGTAAAAAGCCGGTGATATTTAATATATAGTATATATCTGGACTTGGACAGACCAATTTCACGAATGGAGACTTATAAGGCTCTTCGCGATGCTGATGGATAATTTCCACATCCGCTGGCGGTGTGAGCAAATTAAAGATGTTGTGTATGGCGCGCAGGCCCGCGCTGGAGAGAACCTCGAGCCCTGACAAATCGAGTAAAAGATGCTTCGACCCATCTTCGTGTGCCTGGCGGGCACGGTCGACCAGTTGATGTTCAGTGTTCCCGTGGAGATGACCTTTCAAATGCAAAATGGTCACTGTTACCTCGCCCTGAACTTGTGAAGTAGTGATTGAAAGCTCGCTCATTATCTAACTCCTCTGCTAGACACTTCTGTTGGCTGGGTCCGCACTTCAACTGCGAACGGAGCGCAAGAACGACCTGTTTGAATATAACACCTGACAAGACAGAAAGACCCGACCTTACTTACGCTCCGCGGTCACCCACATCTGTTCCCCATTGGTAGAGATCTCAACCCAGCCGCTTTCATCGG